>CALVRD010000008.1 GCA_944358435.1 uncultured Bacilli bacterium
GATTTGGACTGGCTCTTCCTCAGAAGCCTTAATAGGCACCTTACGAAGCATAATGCAAAAAGTATCTATCGAAAAAAATAAATTAAATAGATACTTTGGAGCTGTAAATTTGCTAGAAGTCTATAAGCAAAACAAAGAAAAAATAAGAAGTCTAAAAGCGGCTTTATTCCTTACACCAGATACAAAGGAAAACGCCGGAAGACGAGCTGAACTTGCCGCCCAAATTGAAGAATTAACTGCAAAAAATGAAGAGATAAGAGCAGAAATTGAAAGTGTCATGAACTCAATTACCCCTATTGGGTCAGAAGTTGATCAAATAGCATATAGCGTATCATTTAATTATACAGCAAATATCAATAAATTATTAGATTTATATCAAGGAAGGCTAACACTAAAAGAAAGAAATTCTGTACAAAGAATATTACAACAACTTAATGATAAAGATAGTTTAGCCCATTACTATGACCAAGTGGACTCAAATGGAAATGTTATTCCAGGATCCGGATTAAAATACATTGAAAACGTAATATCATCGATTCAATCAACATATACAGGAAGAGAAGCCGTAGTAAACACTACATTAGCACTATTACAACTTGCGGCAGATAAAGGTGTCAAGCTTAGTTATGAGCATAATTCCAATCTATATACTACACCCTACATTTCAACTGAAGAAATAGTTTCTGGAATTCGATGTAATGGATGGGCATCTTGGTGTGTTGATAAAGGAACTCCTGGAGGTTTCCAATGGCGATATGGAAATGCATTCAAATATGTAGGCGAAAGAATTCCAAAAGAAAATTGGACATTAGCACAACCTGGCGATGTTTTTTCTAATGAAGAGCATGTTGGAGTAATTATATCAAACGATCCAATAAATCATAAATTTATTGTAGCTCACGCAAGTACTTGGAATGAAGGAATCATGCTTGAAGAAAAAGATTATGATGAACTTAGTTTAAAAGATTATTGTATCCAAGACATGACTAATGTTTATAATGGTACTGAATACACCAACTTACCAAAATGGAAAAATTATGCACAAACCCACGACAAAAGTATAATATAAAAAAACAACCTTTTTTTAAAAGTAAGTCTCTATAAATCTTATAAGAAATATACTAACAGCTAGCACTTGCTAGCTTTTTTATTATTCATTCATACTAAAAATATAATTCTTATATTTAAACTTTATAATTCAATTTTATCTTCTTTTTGCTCTTTCATAACAATCAAATTTAAAAAATATTCAAAAAAAAATAATTAATGCCTAAAAAATTATATACTTTTAGTTACTTATAAGTATATCAGCATCATCGTTTGAATATAAAAAAGGATTACATTTTATAATTTTCATATTACCTTATACTATCAAAATACTTCTCTATATTATTATATAAAGACTATAAACTTGTTATTTAAAAGAATATCACCATCGATATGTAGAATCTTTCCAGGTAAGTAAAAATACTGACTCCGATCTAACTTAATATCGCGCACATTAGCATCTATAATAGCCTTATCATCATCTATAACTTTATCAGCCATGACTAAGTCATCGACCTCACAATCCGCAATTAATCGCAAGTCAACACCTTTCAAAAATACTGTATTAGAATCAAAACCAATAATTCTAAACACAACATCATGTTTATATGAAATTCTTGTAACTAAATCACCAATTTTAAAATTCAACTGAATCATCTCCAGTATAATTGTATGAATTAAAAAAAACCATATACCAAAAAGGCTTAAGCAAAAAAAAGCAAAAACCTAAAAATCACTTATTATATAAAGCATTAGCTAATTCTACAAAAATCTCAACATCTAATGCCTCAGCCCTACTACCTAAATCTTTTCCATATTTTTCAAGAACTCTAGAAACAGTATTCAAATTATATTTTTTTAAATTATTTCTTAAATTCTTGCGTTTATACTGAAAACAATCTTGAACAAAATGTTCAAAGAAATCAAAATTGCAAACCGAAAGCCTATCTTCTTTTTCCGAAAATGAAATAATAACACTATCAACATTGGGTACTGGTATAAACTCTGTTCTAGGCACCAAAAATTCTCTCTTAACATTAAAATAGTATTGCAATAAAACAGAAATAGAGCCATATTCTCTACTACCACACGCTGTTGAAAATCTTTCTCCTACTTCTTTTTGGACCATCATTACAATTTTTTTAAAATGTAACCCACTACTTATCAATTTCATAATAATTGGCGTAGTAATATAATATGGAACATTACTAACAAAATATAAATTGTCATACATATATTTAGAAACATCATTTGCCAAATCAGACATTAAAAAATCTTGAAACAACAAATTAATATTATCATACTCTTTAATTCTCTTGTCTAGTTCTTCCTGTAAATCAGTATCAATTTCATAAGCCAAAACATTAGTAGCAACATTAGCTAGTTCCCTAGTCATTATTGCTCCACCAGGGCCAACTTCAATTACCAAGGAGTTGCCACAAATTCCAGCAACATCTACAATTTTCTTAACAATTGAAACATCTTTCAAAAAATTTTGACCAAATTTCTTTTTAAATTTAACATTATAATTTTCCACCAAATCACCCATTACCTTTAAATTTTCTATAAAAATACTACTACACAATTACCTATCAAAACAACAATACATTATATAATTTCCAACTCCTCATCAAAATCAGTCTTTTTATTACGCTTAAAAAACCTCATCATATCACATATAATAATAACTGATAAAGGAAAAATGATACCAAATACAAAACCATATGAAGTTAATAAAAACTGTCTAACATAACCTAATTTAGGTATTTTTAAAATAACTTTACCATAAATTTTATCTTCATTAACTAATGTAGGATCATCAATAACATTATTATCACCTTTAGTTCTAAAAATATAATCACCAGTTTGAGACTTTTGTTTACCTACAATTCGATGAGTAACAGTTAAGCTTGGATATGAAGGATCAACAGAAGAAAATGTTATTATATCACCAATATCTAGTTTCAAACCACTCTCACGTTTTACCACAATAGCATCATTAACCATAATTGTTGGAACCATACTAGTAGAAACAATTACATACGCATTAAATAATGGTAACTTGTGATTTCCCTTACTTAAATTATAAAATAAATCTCCAAAATAAACAGTAACTAATAAAGCAAAAATCACAAAAAAAACAAAAACAGCATATACAAAAGATCTAGCAAAAAAACGGCAAATATATTTTATATTTTCAAATAATGTCATTTCTTGATAACTATTAATATATTTAGCTCTAATTTTCATTTTAATGCCTCCAATCTTACTTATATTATAATACTTAACAAAACCAATTTTCTAATTTTACCAGTAAAAAAAGAATAATTTACATATTCTTACAATATTTTTTCAAAAACACTTACTTTAATTTGAAAATTCTTATCATAATCATCAATTATAGTATTATCTGAAAGCCATACACGTAATCGATAATTATCATTAAACATTTTATCTTTAGACGAAATATTTTGAATAGATGCAAATTCTAAACTCACAGAATTTTCTCTACTACCAAATCTATTAGAAGAAAACGTAATAGGAATATCTGTTATTGAAGCAGGTACATAATTACCATCAATCAATTTCTCCAAATAAAGTTTTACATTATTATAATCTAAATCAATATCACTTTCTACTTTTTCTGCTACAACAACATAATCAAGCGTAGTAAACGGAGCTAAAGTTGATTTAACAGAAAAATCAAATACATTATCATCAGTTAATTTTTTTCCTCTTTCATCACTAATAGAAAGTGCTTTGCATTCAATAATATTATTTTCTGAATTAATAAAAGATATTGAGACTGAATTATTATCATACAAACCACTATATGAATCATTAACAGCCGTAATACGTATTGCATAAGATACACCAACAAAAGCAACAATCAATAAAGCTAACCCCAAGACTGCTAATAATATTTGTCGAGATAAAGATTTCTCCATAACATTTCTCACCCATTAAAAGAATATCATATCAACAAAAAAAGTTCAAATAAAAAGGCCAATTACTTAGCCTCACCATAAACATTAATTTCTATTCCAAAACTTTGTAATATTTCTGGACTAACAACTGTCCCATCAGCTAACCACATACGTAAACGATAATTATTTGAAACCGTTTCTTTTTCATTTACACTAGCAATTATTTTAGCATCTTTAGGAGCACCATAAAGAGAATTAGACTGTAACTTATCAAACGTTACTGGCTCTCCCACAGGAATATATGAACCACTTTCTTGTTTTTCTAAATATACTTTAACCGTACTTGGCAAAGCCGTCGTAAATTCATCGGAAATTTCCAATGCAATCTCATATGAAGACTTATCGCAATCACCAAGATTAACATTAATAGTAAAATCATAATACTGACCTTCATTACTATTTGCTTTACCTACCTCATCAGTCATTGGCAATATATTATTAATAAAAAATATATCACTATTTTCTGCATACGTCATAACAATTGAACCAGAATCAAAAAACTCAGCATCTTTATTATTCTCATGAATAAAAAACATAATAAATGATACTATAATTAACGTTACAATCAAAATACTAGCAACAATCAATCCTACTACAAACTTCTTTGAAATACCCTTTTTACTGCTTTCCATTTTTCCTCCTAAGAAATAGCTTTAACACTAATTTTTCCCTTAAATTCTCTTCGTTCATTATTTAATATATATGTATCAGCAACCCATATACGTAATTTAAATTTCTTAGTCTCACCAGGACTAATTTTACCAGTTAACAATATTCGCTTACTTGGTTCATTAAGTGAAACTCTCAAATCACTATAAGAAGGAGAACTATTACCAGCAAACTGCTTATACAAAACTCCATTCTCATCTGTCAAATAAACCTTAACATAATCATATTTAAATACACGTGTATCAGTAATATCAGTTAAATAAATTTCATATTTAACTTCATCAGTAATATTCTTTTGTTTTTCCAATTCAACCAAAAATTCAGCATAGCCAATTATTCCATCTTGAATATTATCAATATTAAGATCCTTTGCACTTTCATCAGTAATTGGTAAATTAGATAAAATCTTAACTTCATCCTGCCCATTAAATACAAGATTATAAGATCTATCTTTAAATAAATAATAACATAAATTGATTACAATAAAAAATATAACTATTAAAATTAAAAAAAGTAGACCACGATGATTAAAATCTTTTTTCTTGATTTTTACCACTAAATCAACCCCTTATAATCTTACGTATATTTTAAGAATAACACAAATCCTACTTGAAGTCAAACAAGGAGAAAGCATTATCCGTAGTAATCTTTTCAACATCAGCAGCTGAAATATCACATACTTCACTAATTTTCTTTACTATAAATGGAATATATTTTGAACTATTTTTTTTACCTCTAAATGGAACAGGAGCTAAATAAGGACTATCAGTTTCCAAAACTATATGTTCTAATCCAATATTTTTAACTACACTACTTAAATTTGAATTACTAAAAGTAACTACTCCACCTATTCCTAATTTATATCCCATCGAAGTATATATCTTAGCTGTTTCTAAACTACCACTAAAACAATGAATTACCCCTGTTAATTTATACTCTTTTAAAATATTAATTGTATCTAATGTTGCATCTCTACTATGAACAACAATCGGTAACTTCAATTCTTCAGCCATAGAAAGTTGTTTTTTAAATAAATCAATTTGCTTATTACGGTTATCTTTTCCATAATGATAATCAAGTCCAATCTCACCTAGACCAACAATCTTTGCACTACTCAACTTTTCCCTAAGAATTACTAATTCCTTATCACCTATAAAATCAGCTTCTGAAGGATGAAATCCTAACGTTAAATAAATGCAATCATTTTTATTACTAATAGAAATTGCCTCATCAAACGTATCCAAAGTACAAGCTGAAATAACAATCTTTGAAACACCACTTTCTAAATCTTCTTTTATTACCAAATCTATATCATCATAATCTTCCTTAGACAAATGACAATGTGTATCAACAAACATAAACCCTCCAAAACAAAAACACCATATTACTGGTACTTTTCTAATCTACATATTCTAATTCTCACATAATAATAAATAACACAACCCAAATAGGCAATATCAATTATATTAGCCGCCTCAATTATCGAAATAATTAGTAATATCCCAATAAATATAAAAAATATATCTATAGAATATTTTTTAAGTAATTTATTAGTCATATAAATCTCCTCTTCATCTATACAGCCAACTACATTACAACACAATTAAATATATCATAAAAAAAGAATGTTACTACAAGTAACAAATCTTTTATTATTATATAGACAATAATTTTACATTATGCTAAATTAGCTAAAACCTTATCTTTATCTAAACGTTGAAATAAAACCTCAGGTTTACCCAATTCATATTTATTATCACTAACATATTCAAAACTTTCTATATTTGTATTTAGCTGACGTAAAATTTCCTCACTAGTTCTATTAATAAATGGTCTCAATAAAACAGCACAAACTCTAATAGACTCAAGTAAATTATAAATAACTGTTTCAAGCCTATCTTGTTTAGATTCATCCTTAGCAAGTACCCATGGAGTGGTATCATCAATATATTTATTACTTGCTCTTAAAACATTAAATATTTCAGTAAGTGCATCACTAACAGCATAATTATTCATCTTTTCTTCTACCTTACTATTTAATGAATTAATTTCTTCAACAAATAGTTTGTCTATCTCTTCAATAACATTCTTATTAACAACTTTTCCATCAAAGTATTTATTACCCATTGAAATAGTTCTTTGTACCAAATTTCCTAATACGTTAGCAAGCTCACCATTTATTCTTTCTACTAGTAATTCATAAGTAATATTTCCATCATTAGCAAAAGGCATCTCATGTAATAAATAATATCTTATTGCATCTAATCCAAACTTTTCAACTAAATCATCTGCATAAATTGCATTCCCCTTAGACTTACCAATCTTATCATTATTTGTTAATAACCAAGGGTGTCCAAAAATTTTCTTTGGAAGTTCTAATCCTAAAGACCATAAAAAACAAGGCCAATAAATTGAATGAAATCTTACAATATCTTTACCAATAATTTGAACATCTGCAGGCCATAATCTTTTAAACTCATCAGTTTCATTATCAACATCATAACCAATATTAGTAATATAATTAGTTAAAGCATCTAACCAAACATAAACAACATGTTTATCATCAAATGAAACAGGAATTCCCCATTTTATTGAAGTTCTAGATACACATAAATCCTGAAGACCTGGTTTAATAAAATTATTAATCATTTCGTTTCTTCTAGATACTGGTAAAATAAATTCTGGATTTTCTTCAAAATATTTTTCTAATCTATCTTGATACTTAGATAATCTAAAAAAGTAAGCTTCCTCACTAGAAATTTCTACCTCACGTCCACAATCAGGACACTTTCCATCAACTAATTGTGACTCAGTCCAAAATGATTCACATGGAGTACAATAAAGTCCTTTATATTCGCCTTTATAAATATCTCCATTTTCATACATTCTTTTAAAAATATGCTGTACTACTTCTTTATGATGAGGATCAGTTGTTCTAACAAATTTATCATAACTAACATCCATTAAATCCCAAATTCTTTTAATCTCAGCTGCAACTTCATTAACAAATTCTTGAGGTGATACACCTTTCTTATTAGCTTTCTCCTCTATTTTTACACCATGTTCATCTGTACCTGTTTGAAGATAAACAGCATATCCCCTTTGTCTCTTATATCTAGCTATTGCATCAGCTAAAACCGCCTCATATGTGTTTCCAATATGTGGCTTTCCAGATGTATAAGCAATTGCTGTTGAAATATAAAACTTTTCCTTCATAATAATCCCTCCATTTCAAAAAAAATTATTATAAATATAAGGACGAAATCTCGCGGTACCACCTTACTTTATAATAATTCTATTATACACTTAAATAGTTAACGCCTATCTACGACCATACCTACATATCGATACAATAGTTCAAAAGCCATATTCTAAAAAAAGGCATTCTCTTTCACACCATCCGAGATCTCTTTAATAACCAAACTTTTTAGAACTCTTCATCACAACATTTGAGATATAGACAAATTATAACACATATTTAATTACTCTTCAATATGTTTTCCAAGAAATTGTGCAGTTATATTTACAAGTTTTTCTTCTAATTGACCTATATCACTCTTTTCAGATATTACTAAAACAAGACCTATTGTATCACCATTCATAATAATTGGATATATTACATAGGCTAAAGACTCTTTTACATTTTCAAGTAATTCAATTGGATGCAGACTTGTCTCAATAACATTTTTTCTATCTTTCATTATTTTTTCTAGAAAACCAGATATATTTTTATCAACATAATTTTTCTTCAATGGCCCAGAACCAGCTATAAATCTATCTCTATCAGTAATTAAAACAGTTTTATTTATATTACTATTAATTATATCTACTAACTCTTTTGTAACATCATACATATCAGACATTTTTGAAAACTTTTTCAATGCAATCATTTCACTATCAACAAATATTTCTAAAGATTCCCCATCTCGAATTCTAAGAGTACGTCGAATTTCTTTTGGAATAACGATTCGTCCTAAATCATCTACTCTTCTAACAACACCAGTTGACTTCATAAAATTATTCCTCACTTTCTTCATACTAATATTTTCCCAAGAACTCAATAATTTATACCAAAACTTGCCTCTCATTAATATTATAAACAATAATTCCAAGATTTACCTTGGTAAATATTTCCATAAAAAAACAGCAATATCTTGCTATTCTTATAAATCATTAAATATTCTCGAATTATTCAAAGTAAATAGATACCGTTCGTTTTGTTCCTTTGTACCATTAATTAAAATTGTATCTTTAACTAATACCTTAAAATCAACATTTTCCAATAATTGCCTTTGATATATTCCATTAACAAACTTAGTAATATCAGCAATAATTTTCTCTTTTTTCTCTTTATCAGTATCATCTAAAAATACACAATCAATTTTATTAAGAATATTATCTTCGCAATATTTTTTTACATAATCTTTAATCGTCTTTTTAATTTCCTTATTAATATCAATAAAATCTTTTTTCGTAAATTTAATAACATCAGAATAATTGTTCAATTTAAATTCAACTATCTTACTATTAAGACCATCAATTCTAATTTTTTTTAATATCCTACATACCTTTACTAAATCTTGTCTATATTTATCCATCATTTCATTAAGATTTTCTGTATTTAAAACAATCTTATTCTTTTTTGCCAAATCTAAAAATTTACATTTAATCACATCCATAGAATCAAGGGGTGGTTTTTTTAGTAAAGACATAATATCTTCATCAACAAGTACATTAGTATTATTTTTAACATTTTCTATTAATGCATTTTTGTAATTATTAACATGATCTTTCTTAAATTTTTCTAAAGTATCATTCATTACATATCCTCCTAGTATTTTAAATTAAACAGATAATTATAAAATTAGTCAATACTATTTCCAAATTTAATATAAATTTTATCTAATAATTCTACCAAATAATAAATTGGATGACGTTCTAATTTGATTATATCCAACACAATAATTAAGTTTTCATCTCGACTAATAAATCTAAACATATTAGTAATATAAAATGCCTCCATAAATATATCTTCAGTATTTAATTTTTTCACAACTTCAGCTGGAAAATACAATTCGATTGAATTTCTAGTTTGTTTAACTTTACTTATTTTTAATCTATTTACTAATTTTTCAAACCATTCTTCATACATATAAATAATTAATTCATCATTTAATCTACCAAATCTATCCTCAAGTTCCTCTTTTACTGCTACAAATTTATTATATGAATCAATCTCATTAATCTTTCTGTGAATCTCAATTTTTAAATCATCTTCGCTAACATAAGAATCATCAATATGAGTACTAACATTAATAAGTGGCATAGCATCTTTTCTTTCTTCTGAATCTTCAGTAACAATATTTTTTCTAGCATTAACTTCTTCATTAAGCATCTTTAAATATAAATCAATTCCAACTGAATCAATAAATCCAGCCTGCTCACTGCCAAGAATATCTCCAGCACCACGAATAGATAAATCACGAGTCGCAATTGAAAATCCACTACCTAATTCAGTAAATTCTTTAATAATATTTAATCTCTTAACAGCACTTTCAGTAAGTACTTTAGCAGGATTATACATTAAGTAAGCATAAGCAAAACGATCACTCCGACCAACTCGTCCACGTATTTGATACAATTGACTAAGACCAAAACGGTCTGCATCCATAATAATTAAAGTATTAACATTTGGAATATCAATACCAGTTTCTATAATTGTTGTACATACCAATACATCATATTTATGATCAATAAAGTCAATTATTCGGCTCTCAAGTTCATTCTTAGTCATTTGTCCATGAGTAACTACTACTCGAGCTTCTGGTACTAAATTACAAATTTTTAATTGTTCTTCTTCAATAGACTGAACTCGATTATATAAAATAAACACTTGTCCATCACGACTTAGCTCTTTATAAATTGCATCTCGAACAATTTGCATATTTTCCTCAATAACATAAGTCTGAACTGGATATCTATTAACCGGAGGAATTTCTATTAATGATAAACTTCTAATTCCAACTAAAGACATCTGTAATGTCCTAGGTATTGGGGTTGCAGTCAAAGTAAGAACATCAACATTTGTTTTATATTGCTTAATCTTCTCCTTATGCATTACACCAAAACGCTGTTCCTCATCAATTACTAATAATCCCAAGTCCTTTACAACAACATCATCACTAAGTAATCTATGAGTTCCAAATACTATATCAATTGTTCCTTCTTTCAATCCATTAAGTATACGCTTAACTTCACTAGGAGAAGTAAATCTATTTAATAAACCAATTGATACTGGAAAATTTTTAAATCTTACCAAAGCATTTTCGTAATGCTGATTAGATAAAATAGTTGTTGGACATAAGAAAAGAACCTGCTTAGAATCAAGTATTGCCTTAAACGCCGCTACAAAAGCAACCTCAGTCTTACCAAAGCCAACATCACCGCATAAAAGTCTATCCATTGGTTGTGATGATTCCATATCTTTTTTAATTTGCGCAATAGCGCGAACTTGATCCCTCGTTAATTGATATGGGAAATCATGCTCAAAATCAATTAACATCTCACAATCTTCAGAAAAAGCAAATCCACGCCTTGCTTCTCTTTCGGCATATAATGCAAGTAATTTATCCGCAATATCAGTAACTTTCTTTTTAACACGAGCCTTAGTCTTAGCCCATTCTGTGCCACCAAGTTTATTAACTTTTGGCACCATTCCTTCATTACCAGAATACTTACTTATTAAGTCAATTTTCTCAACTGGAATATATATTTTATCAGTACCTTGATATAAAATTTCCAAATAATCTTTTACAATTCCATTAGACGTTAAAGTCTTAATTCCATTATAAATACCAATACCATGAACATTATGTACAACATAATCACCTATTGCAAGCTTAGAATAGTCAGAAATACTAGTAGAATATTTAAACTTTGTATTATACTTTTTATTTTTTTCTTTAGTTAAAAACAATTCATGAGAAGTAAGTACCACAAAATTATCATAAATAAATCCCTGATTAATTAATTTATCTACTAAATTAACTTTACCACTAACAATAGAATTTAAATCACTTTCAACGTACAACATATTTAACTTTTTAGCTATACTATTAAGTTGAAATTTCTTTAAACAAATAAGAACAGTTTTACCATCGTTAATGCATTTCTTAATAAAGTTATTAATTTGTTCAATATTTTCTGAAAAATTATTAATGGTTCTAACTCCAAAATTAACAATGTTAGAATACTGATTTTTATCTAATAAATTATTAATAGTCATATAGTAAATAGGAAATGACACCTTTATCTCATCAAAAGAAAACATATAATTACCATTAAATGCTAAATCACGGTTCTCTCTATATGTAGTAATCTCATCACAAATATGGTTATAACTAAGTTTTAATTGGTCATAATTCTTAAATACTACAATTCCATCTGAAAAATAATCCAAAATAGAAACTACTTTTTCTACTTCTGGCAAATACTTCTGTTTACCAAACTTATTATCATCTATACTTTTAGAAGATAAAAATTCAAAGAATGGATTAATAAGAATATGATCAACAATATTTAAAGATTTCTGTGTATTTGGATCAAAATATCTAATTGATTCTATTTCATCATCAAAGAATTCAATACGAACCGGATTATCTAAAGCAAGAGGAAACACATCTATTACAAATCCTCTAACAGCAAACTCTCCTGTCTTCGTAACAATAGTATCACGATAATATCCACAATCAACAAGTCTTTTAGCTAAGTTTTTTGGATCAACTGTATCGCCCACTTTTAAATTTAAAATATGTTCTTTATATGTATCTAATCTTGGTAAAAAACGTAAATATCCCATTAAATTAGTAATAACAATAAGAAAGTCATTATCAATAATTTTATTAATAGTCTCCAAACGACTGATTCTAAGATCAGGACTTATCGCTAAAGCTTCACTAGTTAGAAAATCATCCATTGGAAAAAGATAAACTTTATCAGTATACGTTAATAATGAAGAATATAAATTATTAGCCTCAAATAAAGAATTAACAACAACTAAAATACTTCTACCATTACGTTTTAAAATAGAATTTAAATAAACACAAAAGAATTCATCAGTAAGACCACATAAACCCATATTTTTTTGTAAATCAACTTTAATTAAATTGTCAAAAAAATTCACACTTATCACCTATTCTTTTGATTATATTTACTCATTAAGTCTGAAAAAGGTAATTTAAAATAATCATCAATAACATTAATTAAAAATTTAAAAAGATTATCATAAATACTCATATCTTTAGTTGATATTTTTCCTAAAACATAATCCTTAATATCAATTGCATTATCTTTAGAAATACCTATTTTCAATCGTTTAAAATTGTTACTTCCAAGACATTCTGCAATATTTTTTAATCCATTATGGCCACCACTCGAACCATTAGCTTTTAATTTAAAATTACCAACTAATAAATCTAAATCATCTGAAATAACAAGTATATCACTAATATCAATTTTAAAAAAATTAACAAATGCCCTAACTGCTTCACCAGACAAATTCATATATGTTTGCGGTTTTAAAAATATAACTTTTTCACCATTAATATCACATTGCATATATATGGCCTTAAATTTACTTTGCCAATTATAAATATTTAATTTTTTCTCACAAATATATCTATCCACAACTAAAAAACCTATATTGTGTCGTGTATTTTCATATTCTCTTCCTGGATTTCCAAGCCCAACTATTAACTTCATAAAATCACTTCCCTATATGATATTCCTTATATATTTCTGATTTAGCTACATTTCTTTCTTTAGCAACTTCTTTAATAGCATCTTTCTCACTCATACCATCATCTAAATAAATTTTAACATGCTCAAAAACACTTAAATCGCTATAATCAACATCAGTATGATAACCATCAATAACTAAAACAAATTCACCTTTCATACCATCAACTATATTAATAAGATTACTAATTTTATCTCTGCAAAACTCCTCATGAATTTTTGATATTTCCCTAGCAATCGCAATATCTCTATCACCAAATATTTCAAGCATATTTTTTAAAGTATTTTTTATTCTATGAGGTGCTTCATAAAAAATTAAAGTATAAGGAAATTTCTTTAACCGCTCTAATTCTTTTTTTTGCTTGCTATTCTTAGCATTTAAAAATCCATAAAAAACAAAAGGAGATGGTTGAATACCAGAACTAGTTAAAGCTGGTACAAAAGCAGTTGCACCCGGTAAACTAACCACATTAAAACCTCTTGCTATTACTTCTCTTGCCACCAAATAACCTGGATCACTAATAATTGGAGTCCCTTGATCTGTAACTAATCCAATATTAAACCCTTTTTCCAATTTTTCCACAACATACTCTTTTATTTTATCTTCATTAAATTCATGACAACATACCAACTTTTTCTTAATATTATATTTACTAAGTAATTTACCAGTTTCCCTTGTATCTTCACAAAGAACAAAATCAACCATTTCAAATGTTTTAAGCGCTCTTACAGTTATATCATCAAGATTTCCAATTGGTGTTGGAATCAAATATAAACTCGCACTATCATCATAACTTTTTTGACTCATTTTCTTACCTCCACTAATAGTCTTTCATATTCTTTAGTCATACTACCATCTTCATTAAATAAAATTAAAGAATTTTCAATTTTTAATCCAGGCTTACCATTTTTTTGACCTTCTATTAAAACGAGAGTTGATTCTTTAGAAGTTTTTTCATAAACAAACTTCAATCGCTTAGGTTCAATTTTATTATTTCTAAACAAATCAAAAATCTCAAGTAATCTCTCAGGTCTATGTACAATAGCAAGATTGCCATTATTTTTAAGCAGTTTCTTAGAAACACAAAAAACATCACTCAAAGTGATTTTAACTTCATGCCTCGCAATTAGTTTTTGCATACTTAAATTAAAATAATTTTTCTCATTAACTTTAAAATATGGTGGATTACAAGTAATCAAATCAAATTTTTCAGAATTTTCATCATTTACATAATCTTTCATATCACTATTAACAATTTTAATCTGCTCAGAAAGATTATTATAATCAATAGACATATTAGCCATATCTGCTAATTGTTTCTGAATTTCAACTCCAACAATCAGCTTATCTGTTCTTAAAGAGAGAATTAATGGTATAACTCCATTTCCGCACCCTAAATCAAGTATATTTTTATCTCGTAATCTTATAGTTGCAAAATTAGCAAGCATAACGCTATCTAAAGAAAAAGCAAAACATTCATCATCTTGAAAAATTTTTCGATCATTATATCCTAAAATATCATTTATTACTCTCATTAGTCTTTTCCTTATCAAAAATAATTATACCTTTTTCTTTTAAATCTACACTATAAGTTTTCTTAAAAACATCAACCGCAACTACTTTTCCCAATCCATACTCTGTCTCCATAATTGTACCAATTTTGGGCATATCTTTTTTCAACTCAGAGTACAATTCATTTTCATAACCTAAACAACAAAGTAATCTACCACATACACCATTAATTTTAGTTGGATTTAAAGCCAAATATTGATTTTTTGCCATGTTAATTGAAACACTACTCAAATCAGTTAAAAATGAATTACAACATAAAAATAATCCACAAGGACCTAAACCTCCAATTTTCTTAGCTTTATCCCTTACTCCAATCTGTCTAAGTTCAATACGTGTCTTATACTTTTGAGCTAACCTTTTAGCTAATTCTCTAAAATCAACACGTTCATCAGCAAAAAAGAAAAATAACAACTGAGACTTATCCAGACTATAATAAGCTTCTATAAAATTCATTTTTAAAGACAATTCTTTACTAAACTTTCTAGCATCTAATAAAGCTTTTTCAGCATTTATCTTATTATTCTCATCAATTTTTAAGTCTTCCTCTGTTGCTAATCTTAAAATACTCCTTAATGGCAAAACTAAATTTTCCTTTTTTTCCTTATAACTTTCTTTTTTTACAGTGGCTAACTGCAAACCATTATCAGTTTCAACCACAACAATATTACCACGATTTAAAACAAGATCACCATATAACAAATAATCAATATTCCTAATATTATTATAACTTACAACCACTACATCATACATTATTTCTCACCACCAATAAACTAGCAAAAAAAGCATCTAACCACAACTTATAATTAACATTATATTCTAACTTTTTCAAGTATTCTTCAATAATTAAAGTATACTTTACAATAATATCATCAGAAAGCTTTAAAAAATATTTATCAAAACTGTTAAGACTTTTATCAGTCAAATATTGAACAAACAATTCTTCAATAATTTTTAATCTAGCAACTGCAATTACCTTGTCAGAAAGAATATTATTAATAATATCATTATAATTTATAAATAAAGAATCTCCGTCACACATAAAATTTATAAGATCAGCAATCTCATTATCATAAATAACCTCACTATCTTTTGAATCAATTGATAACACCTGACATCTAGATAAAATTGTTTCCATCATCCTATAACGATTAGTCGTAACTAAAATTGCTATAATATCATTTGACGGTTCTTCAAGAAATTTCAAAATAGTATTAGCAGCAGTTTCATTTAGCTTATCAGCTTCTTTCAAAATATAAACTCTTTTATTTTCAAGAAGAGACTTATTTTGAAATTCTTTCTGTAATCCCAATAATTGGGACTTTTTAATTTCTTTACCATCAGGTTCAATAATAAATAAATCAGGATAATTATCAGAATCAATTAAACTACAAATATTACAAGAACTACAAGAAGATATATCATTAAATGTTTTCTTATCTTTACAAAGTATTTCTTTAACAAAAGTTTTAACGAGTAAGAAATCTTCATCATAGTTCTTTACTTGAATTATATAAGCATGTGAAATCCGACCAGAACTAACAATCTTATCAATTATTGATATAAAATTATAACTATCACAAGAAAACTTACTCAACCTTAAAACCTCACAATACAATAATTTTAAATAAAATCAACGCAATCAAAGCTGGTGTTCCTAAAAACGTAACAAATGACAAAGTATAAGCGTTAATTGGTAATGTAATATTAAAATTAACTGCTATCAAATTATATCCATATAAAATAAATGCACTAAGTATTACTTTTTTTAGCAATAATATCATTTTCATCATCTCCTATAGAAGATTATGAATTTTTCTTACTATTATTCGATTTCTTTACGATCTTTTAAAGCTCTTTCCAATGTTAAACTATCCACATATTCCATATCTGCTCCAATAGGAACACCACTAGCAAGTCTAGTAACTACAACATTCATATCAGAAAGAATCTTTTTTATATAAAGAGCTGTGGTTTCTCCCTCAATACTAGGTTTAAATGCAAATATTACTTCTTTAAAATTATCTGAAGTAATTCTATCCAATAATTTATCAATCCCAATATCTTCAGGATTAACACCATCCAAAGGAGAAATTAAACCATTTAAAACATGATAATATCCATGAAACATACCAAGCTTTTCAAATAAAAATACGTTTCTAGTATCCTCAACAACACATAAAGTCTTTTTATCACGTGTTAAATCTGAGCAAACAAAACAAAGATCATTTTCTGTTAAAGCATTACAACAAACACATGGATGAATCTTTTTTTTTACATCAAGTAAGCTTTCAGCAAACAATTCAGCTTGCTCTTCATCAAGACTTAAAACTGAAAAAGCCAATCTTTCAGCAGTTTTTTCACCAATACCAGGTAAATACTTAAAAGATTCAATCAAATTTCTTAAACTATTAGGATACATAATTAAAATAATCCAGGAATACTAGAAAACTTTCCCATTTTCTTTTCTGTTTCAGCATCAACTTTATCTAATGCATCATTTAAAGCTACCATAACCATATCTTCCAATAATTCCAAATCATCATTATCAAATTCTTCTTTATTTCTAATTTCAACTTTAGTAACCTTCTTAGTTCCTTTAACAGTAACCTTTACTAAAGAACTTTCACCTTCAAAATTCATATTATCTATTTCTTTTTTAATATTAATCATTTCTCTTTGTAAAGATTGAGCTTGTTTCATCATTGCTTGAATATTCATAAAAATCCTCCTTATTCAACTTCAACAATATCACCAAATAGTTCTACTGCACTACTTGTTATTATAGCATTTTCTTTTGAACCTTCAAATACTTTTATTTCAGGTTCTTCAATTATATTATAATGTTGACCATTTTTTATAGCCAAAATATACTTATTTTTTTCTTTTTCCCATTCCTCATCTGTAATAATAGCAATTTTTTTATTCAAATTAGTTAATTTATTAAATACTGATGTAATTTTATCTAAAATTAATAAATTTTGTTTAACAACAGAAGCATAATCATAACTAATTATAATATTATCAACACTTGCCGCTCTAATTTTCGCATCCATCAGAGAACATGCAACATATCCAATTTCTTCATCAAATGTATAATCATTAAAAACATTCATAGAATCAACAATGCTTTTTAAAATTTTTTTATCAGCTTTAGCCAATGTATTATTAACTCTTGCTTTCATAACTTCAAACAAGTTTCCAAGTCTTAAATTTTCTATTTTAGAATCTTCGCTATTGATCACAGTATTTGATACATCATTAATAGAAGTTATATTTTCTTCTTCGGAAGATTCAAGAAATTTTTTTACATTTCTATCATTATTAGTATTATTAAATTTTTCAAAATTTTGTAAACTAATCTTATCAGAAATTATTTCCCGGGAAATAATTTTATCGCTTCTAGTAAAATCATTCATAAATTTTAATAGTAACATTTCTATATAAACATTAGGATTGCCGCTCTTTTTTATATCGAACATTTTTTCGTTAATAACATTAACTAATCGAATCAAACTATCTATATCATATAGACATTCCACACCATTTACATAATAAGAAACTAAAATATCTCGTAAATAATTCATAACCTGAGAAATAACTTGAATAACATTTTTTCCACTATTATTATATGATGAAATTAGCCGCAAAACTTTAGCATTTTCACCATTCATAATAGAATCAATAAGTACTTTTAATTCATTATTAGAAACCATTCCATTTAACTCAATAAAATCATTTATAGTAATTTTTCCATCAATAAAAGAATGTAATTTGTCAAGTAGTCCCAATGAATCTCTCATTCCCCCTTCAGAAGCTAGCGCAATTTCATGTAACACATCATCATCTATTTCAATTTTCTCAATACCACATATATATTTTAATCTCTTTACAATAGAATCCTCAGAAATACGTTTAAAAGAAAAACATTGACAACGAGAAATAATTGTATCAGGTACTTTTTGAGGATCAGTTGTAGCTAAAATAAAAACAGCATGTTTTGGTGGTTCTTCTAAAGTTTTAAGAAGAGCATTAAATGCACCTAAAGATAACATATGCACTTCATCAATTATATATACTTTATATCTCAATTCAGCTGGAACTAAAGAAATTTTATTTTTCAATTCTCTAATCTCATCAACACCATTATTTGAAGCAGCATCAATTTCAATAATATCAACGCATTCTTTTTCACCAGAATGAATACAATTATCACAAGTCTCACATGCATTACCATCAATAGGATTTAAACAATTAATTGATCTAGCAAATATTTTTGACAATGTAGTTTTTCCGGTACCACGCGGTCCAAAAAACATATAAGCGTGGCAAAAAGAATTGTTTTTTATTGAATTTTTCAAAGTTTTAACTAAAGGTTCTTGGCCAACAACACTATCAAAATCTTTTGGCCTATATTTCCTATACAATGCCTGATACATATCATCACTCCATCAATAAAATTATACCATAAAAATCTATTTTTTTCTCTTTTCCACAAAGAATTTTTGCATTAAACTTCTAACTTTATCACTATATAAATTATTATAAAAATTAACTTTTGGATTAACCTTATCACTCTCAAAAATTTTTTTAATAAGCACCTCATTATTTGAATCCAAATTAGAAAGTCCACAATAAACATTTTTAATACGTGATTGTTTTATTGCACTAGCACACATAGGACATGGCTCTAAAGATACATAAATGTCACAATCATCCAAATGCCAAGTATTTAAAAGCTTTGTAGCCGTTATTATTGCCAACATCTCAGCATGATATATAGAGCATCCCATTTTTTCCTTGAGATTATGTCCTGTAGCAATTACTTTATCATCTTTAACAATTACTGCACCAACTGGTATTTCATCATTATTATAAGCCTTTAAAGCTTCTTGATAAGCCAATTCCATAAATTCAATTTTCATAAATATCACTCCAAAATAAAAGTGCACATGAAAGTTAAATATTAAGGCTGCTATTTTCCAATCCTGACCTGGTTCTATTGCTTTCATTGCACAATATTATTCTAATATAAGAAATACACTTTGTAAACCATAAAATAAGTAGAAACTAACAAAATTATTTCCCGGGAAATAATTTAACTTATTTTATATTGTTGTATACTATTTTTTTTGCATATTCTATACTTTTTTATTCTAATTTACATATGTTTCACGTGAAACATTTATTGCTATTATTTAAGATTCATTAAATATTTTATTTTTTAATTTTACTCTTAATATATTTATAAATTATTTCCCAGAAAATATTTTTAACATTATTTTTACTTAAATAGCCTACATATAATAAATACATAAACACATATAGCATTTTCAAGAAAATTTAAAAATAATTTTTTTTATAAGTACTATAATAAATACAATAAATATATAATACAAAAAAATGTTTCACGTGAAACATTAATAAATTAAATTAGAAAATTTAAAAAATATCAATATCCTATCAAAATATAAAATACTGATCATAAAAATATATTAAGTATAAAAAAAATTAATAAAAATTTCTAATACAATTAGATAAAAGAATCAATTACTAAATAATTATATAATTTAATGTTTCACGTGAAACATTAAATAAAAAAAATAAAAATTAAATTATTTCCCGGGAAATATTTACCAATATTTTTATTACTTAAATAATTTACCATATAAGTAGTATAAGTATATAAGCATATACAGTATTTCTAGAAAAAAAACAATAATTATTTATAATAAGTACAATAAATATATAAAAAAGCATAAATATCCCGCAAAATATAAAAAATTTATCACAAAAAAAGAATTATTAAGTGTAAATAAAATAAGATAATAAAAATTTCAAATATAAACATACAAAAGAATTAATTATTAAATAATTATATAATTTAATGTTCCACGTGAAACATTAACAAAAAAAATACATAACACCAATATAAAATAAGATAAATTAATTAAATTATTTCCCAGGAAATAATTTTTTAGATTATAAATTATAATATACTATATAAATAATTATATTAATACTAATAAAAAAAATACTAATATAATAATCAAAAATAAAATATTAACAACCTGTAAAAATTTAAAAATAAAAAAATTTTTATAAAAAATATATTAAAATTTAAAAAAAATAATAAAACAATTTTATCCACAAATAAAAACAAAAAAAAGAAAGTACTAAAGTACTTTTCTATAAAATAATTTATTCAGAAACAACTTCTTGATTTTCATTATTATTAAAATCAGATTCCATTTCTACATTTTCTTTTATATCTTCTTTTTCCACAACTGTAACAGTAGCAACTTTCTGATCATCCTTTAAATTAATAAGTCTAACACCCTGAGTTGCACGTCTTAAAGTAGAAATCTGTCCTAAAGGCATCCTTATTACAATTCCACTATCAGTAACAATAATAACATCAAAATTTTCAGATTCAATACACTTCAATGCTACCATCATTCCATTCTTTTCAGTAGTATTTAATGCTCGTACACCTTTACTTCCTCTATGAGTCAATCTATATTCATCAATAGAAGTTTTCTTTCCATATCCTTTATCAGTAACAATTAAAACTTCCTCATTTGGATTAACAACTTCAGCCCCAACTACATAACAACCATCAAGTTCAATTCCTTTAACTCCAGAAGAACTTCGACCCATAACTCTAATTTCATCTTCTCCAAAACGAACCATTCGACCATTACTTGCACCAATAGCAATTTCACTTTTTCCACAAGTCTTTCTAACAGAAATTAACTCATCGTTTTCCTTTAAAACAATAGCAATCTTACCACTCTTTCGAATACTATCAAATTCTTCTATAGCAGTACGTTTAACAATTCCATTCTTAGTAGCAAATACTAAATATTTAATATCTCCACTATTAGTAGGAATTTCCACAATCGAACTTATGTTCTCATCTTTATCTAATTGTAATAAATTAATAATTGGTAATCCCTTAGATTGTCTTGAAAATTCAGGGATTTCGTAACCTTTCATTCTATATACTCTACCCTTATTAGAGAAGAATAAAATATAATCATGAGTTTTCATTGAAATTAAATGTTCGACAAAATCTTCTTCATTAGTAGTCATTCCTTTAATACCTACTCCACCACGATTTTGTGATTTATAAGTATCAGATCTTAATCTCTTAATATAACCACTATTTGTCAAAGTAATTATTACATCTTCATTTGGAATCAAAGATTCATCCTCTATATATTCGATAGCTGTCATATCAATATTAGTACGTCTCTCATCACCATATTTTTCCTTTATTTCTAACAATTCATTTTTAATTACCTCTAACACCTTATCATCACTAGCTAAAATGCCACGTAATTCATCAATTAACTTCAATAAGTCATTTAGTTCATTTTCTATCTTATCACGCTCTAAGCCCGTTAAACGACGTAATTTCATCTCTAATATTGCATTAGCTTGAATTTCAGTCAAATTGAAATTACTCATTAATCCATCTCTTGCTTCTTCATCAGATTTAGAACCACGAATCAATTTAATTACAGCATCAATATTATCTAATGCAATTTTCAACCCCTCTAATATATGTACACGCTTTAAAGCAACATCTAAATCAAATTTAGTACGACGAATAATTATTTCCTTTTGAAAATCAATATATTTAACAATAATATCTCTTAAACCTAATGTTTTTGGAACACCTTGATCCAACATTAAAAAGATAATTCCGTATGAAGTTTGAAAAGCCGTATGTTTATATAACTTATTTAAAACTACTTGCGCATTTGCATCTTTCTTCAATGTAATAGTAATTTTAATACCATTTTTTAAATCAGAATGATAATCAGCAATACCTTCAATTGTCTTATTATGTACAAGTTCAGCAACCTTATTTTTTAATTCCAAAGTATTAATACCATAAGGAACTTCATCAATAATTATATATTGTTTACCATTTTTTTCTTCTATTACAGCCTTACTTCTAACAGTAATAGTTCCACGACCAGTTTCATAAGCTCTTCTAATACCAGCATTTCCTAAAATAGTTGCTCCAGTAGGAAAATCTGGACCTTTAATATATTGCATTAATCCATCTAAATCAATATCATGATTATCAATATAAGCAACACACCCATCAATAACTTCGCCTAAATTATGTGGGGGAATATTAGTAGCCATACCAACAGCTATACCAGTAGTTCCATTAACTAAAATATTAGGAAATCTAGAAGGTAAAACAGCTGGTTCTCTTTCACTCTCATCAAAATTAGGATTAAAATCAACAGTATTTTTATTAATATTTCTAAGTAATTCTAAAGAAATCTTTGAAAGTCTTGATTCAGTATAACGCATTGCCGCTGCACCATACCCTTCAATATTACCAAAATTACCATGACCATCAACTAACATATAACGATATGAAAAATCTTGTGCCATTCTAACCATAGCCTCATAAATACTAGAATCACCATGTGGGTGATATTTTCCCATAACATCTCCGACAATTCTAGCACTTTTTTTATGAGGTTTATCAGGAGTATAACCAGATTCATACATTGAATATAAAATACGTCTATGCACAGGCTTTAATCCATCCCTTAAGTCAGGAAGTGCACGAGCAACAATAACACTCATAGAGTACTCTAAGAAAGAGTCTTCTACTTCTTTTACAATATTATTCTTTTCTAATCTATCCATTGACTATTCCCCCTAAACATCCAAATTTTCTACATAAGTTGCATTTGTCTCAATAAATTCTCTACGAGGACCAACTTCTTCACCCATTAATTTAGCAAAAACTTCATCTGCTGCTTGAGTATCCTCTACAGTTATCTGTCTTAAAACACGTTTATTTATATCCATTGTAGTTTCATTTAACTCTTCTGCATCCATCTCTCCTAAACCTTTCATACGCATAATATCGTACTTAGTATTTGGAGATAAAGATTGTAAATATTCATCTCTTTCTGCTTCATTTAAAACATATTTTATAGTTTTACCATGTTTAATAACAAATAATGGTGGTTGAGCTGCATAAACATATCCAGCCTCAACAATCGGTTTAAAAAAGCGATAAAACAAGGTTAATAATAATACACGAATATGACTTCCATCAACATCAGCATCTGTCATTATTATAATTTTATGATAACGAAGTTTAGATAAATCAAACTCATCACCAATACCTGTTCCAAAAGCGGTAATAATTGTTCTTATTTCTTCATTAGATAAAGCTCTATCAATTCTAGCTTTTTCAACATTTAAAATCTTACCACGTAAAGGTAAAATAGCCTGTGTCATACTATCCCTTCCTTTAATAGCAGATCCCCCGGCTGAATCACCTTCGACTAAGAATATTTCACTAACCGCCGCATCTTTACTCTTACAATCAGATAATTTACCATAAAAATTAGTAACATCTAAATCACCTTTTCTCCGAGTTAATTCACGTGCCTTTTTAGCAGCAATACGAGCTCTACTTGCTGTCATTGATTTATCAATTATTATCTTAGCTTGATCAGGATTTTCCATTAAAAATCTTTCAAATACATCGGAAAATATTTTATCCGCAATACCACGAACCTCACTATTACCAAGTTTTGTCTTAGTTTGTCCCTCAAATTGTGGATTAGGATGTTTAATAGAAATAATCATTGTTAATCCTTCTCTAACATCATCACCAGTTAAGGGATCATCCTTTTCCTTCAACATTCCAAAATTAGTTGCATACTTATTCAAAATTCTTGTTAAAGCACGTCTAACCCCTTCTTCATGAGTTCCACCTTCAGGAGTTGTAATATTATTAACAAATGAATAAATACTTGAATTATAAGTATCATTATATTGAAGTGCTACCTCAACTTTAATATCCTTATCTTCACCATCAACATCAACAATAGTTTCATGAATAGGATTTTTATTTTTATTAATCATTTGAACATATTCAACAATTCCACCTTCATAATGAAAACTATCCTTTTTATCAGGCTCTCTATCATCATAAAGAGAAATTCTTAAACCTTTATTTAAAAATGCCAATTCTTTTAATCTATTCTTTAAAATATCATAATCATAAACCGTAGTTTCAGTAAAAATCTCATCATCTGGTAAAAAATGTACTGTAGTTCCAGTCCTATTTAAATCACATTTATCAATAATTTTTAATTCATCATCAGGATGTCCACCTCTACTAAAACGTTGATAATAAACATTTCCATTCTTATAAACCTTAACTTCTAGCCAATCACTAAGTGCATTAACAACACTAGCACCAACACCATGAAGTCCACCAGAAACCTTGTATCCGCCACCACCAAATTTTCCACCAGCATGTAGTACCGTATAAACAGTTTCAACTGTACTTTTACCAGTCTTTGGATGAATATCAACCGGAATACCACGTCCATCATCTTTAACAGTAATACTATTATCAACACCTATTGTAACTTCAATATGTGTACAATAACCAGCCAAAGCCTCATCAATAGCATTATCAACAATTTCCCATACTAAATGATGTAATCCTCTAGAACTAGTACTACCAATATACATTCCAGGCCTTTTTCTTACGGCTTCCAAACCCTCAAGTACTTGAATTGCCGATGAATCATATGTTAATTCTACTTTTTCATCACTCATTTATATTTACCTACTTTCTTTCAATATTACCTTGTTTTACCTCATATATATAAGAATCATCTAAATATTTCCTATTAATATTCTTTAAATCAGTAGTTGTTAAAATACTTTGAATATCCCTTTTACTTATAAACTTCAATAATCTATTTCTTTTCTTAACATCTAACTCACTAAAAATATCATCTAATAACAATAATGGCGTAGTACCATTTACATCAGTAAAAATATCAATTTCCACTAATTTAAAAGCTAAAATTGCTAATCTTTGCTGGCCCTGAGACCCAAAAAACTTCAAATTGTTACCATTAATTTCAAAATAAAAGTCATCTCGATGAGGACCATACATAGTCATTCCATAATTCAATTCCTTCAAATAATTTTTTTTAAAGGTATGCTTTAATTTTTTTCTTAAATCTTCATATTCATAACTATCAATATCAATATTTGGCTCATAAAAAATATTAAGACCACTAACATCAGTTATTTCTTTATAATAACTATCAATTTTTTGTCCAATAAGATCCAAATATTCTTTTCTTTTTTGATATATAACTATTGCTTTTTCAATCAATTTATCAGTTATAACATCTAAATAATTTTTATCAGCAATACTATTATTAAATAATATTTTTAAATATTCGTTCCTAGTTTTCAAAATTTTATTATATTCGTTATAAGTATTTAAATATTGTTTAGAAATTTGCGATAACTGTATATTTAATAAATTTCTCCGGATATTAGGTGAACTTTTCACTATTTCTAAATCATCTGGTGTAAAAACTATTACATTTAAATTAGAAATATAATCTGCTATTTTTTTTATTTCTTTTCCATTTACTTTAGTATTTTTAGAATCTTCAGTAACGGCAATTTCTAATTTTGAAATAATTCTATCTCTTTTTATCGTTCCTTTAATCACAGATTTACTTTTATTGAACTGAATAACATTAGGATTAACACCAATTCTATGAGATTTAGTAAGAGCTAACATTACAATTGCTTCTAACATATTAGTCTTCCCCTGGGCATTATTACCTATAAAAATATTCATTCTCGGATTAAATGTAACTGAGATATTTGAATAATTTCTAAAATTAACAAGATTTATTTTCGATAGTTTCAATTAAATCCCCAAAATAGACACATATAATCACCTATCCCCTATTTAAATATTCCTATACACACAACCACATTATACCATAATATGGTTTTAAAAACACTAAAAATAGTTATTTTGTAACTATTTTAACGATTTTTTCTGTTTCTCATAATGAGGTCTAACCTAGATGCCCTAGATACCTGATTTTCTACTGTTCTAAATGAACATGGAACTATAATTTCTTTATTATTATCAAAAATAATTTTTGTATTACATGCATCAATCTTTTCAAAATTTTTTACTCTTTTTAAAGATATCCAAATACAATCATCTGAAAGTGGCGAAGTTGTTGGAAATACAATTAAATTATCTGTATCTTCAACAATTATTGGAACTTTATATTCAGCTCCTAAAATATCTCTAGCACTATCTTTTCTACCATTATAAGTACTTCCAAAATATCTACAACTACTTTCCATAATTTCAAAAGGTGTTTGATCAATAATATATCGATCCTCATCTTCATAAACTAAGCTATTTTCTTTTTCATTTGGAACTATAGCTAAAGTTCCTTTATTAATTTCATATTTCATATAAATAATTCCCCCTAAATGAAAACTCTTTCCGTTCTCATGAAAAAAATATATCAAATAATGCTGTCACAATTTGTCCAAAAATGTAACAATATTATTTTCTATTAATATTATTAGCAATATTTGTAATCTTTCCCTATTATTTCAAAAAAAAAGAAGATATTTTCTATCTTCTAATAAGTTCTAATTGGTAATACCAATTGAGTTAATGTTTCATCCTCTGTAGACTTAATTAAAATTGGCTTAATTTCTCCTACAAAATGAATATTCACAGTTTCTGTGGAAAAACTTTTTAAAGCTTCCATCATATATTTAGCACTAAAGGAAATTTTAATATTTTCACTATTATTTTTAGTAATTTTCATTTTTTCTTCTACTCTACCAATTTCAGCAGAACTACTTCTAAGTATTAAAATATCCTCATCAGTTTCCAATGTAACAATATTCTTTTCTTTATCACTAGTTAAAATACTAACACGATCAATAACATCATAAAAATCATTTAAGTTAGTACTTACAATTAAGAATGAATCATCTGGTAATAAATTAGATGTATTTGGATAAGTACCATTAATTAATCTAGACTCAAACTTCAAATTTCCAGTCTTAAATAAAATCTTATTACTAAAAATATGAAGTTCCACAATATCATCATCATCTCCTAAAATCTTAGAAAATTCAACAATATTATGACTAGGTACAACAATATTATAATTATCTTCACTAACCTTATCCAATTTAATAACTTTTCTCGCAAGACGATATGAATCAGTAGAATTACATTCAAGCATATCACCTACAATATTAAGATTAATACCAGTTAAAACCGGCTTACTTTCTTCGTTAGATGAAGCAAAAGCAGTTTGATTAACAATACTCTTAAATACTCCTGCTTTAATATTAACTTTTTTCTTACTTTCTTCTAATCCAATATTTGGATATTCACTTTCACTAATTCCATTTAAATTAAATTCACTATTTTCTGTATAAATAAGAATCTTTAATTCATCAATAACTTCAATATTAATATATTTATCAGGTAACTTTCTAACAATATCTAAAATATATTTTCCTTGAATAATAATACTTCCTTCATTTTCTACATTAAAATCATCTTCATTAACACTTTCAATACTAGTTTGAATTGTAATATCATTATCACTAGCAGTCAAAGTTAACTTTTTCTTTTTTAATTCAAATTTTATACCAGCAAGTACTGGAATTAAATTCTTAGTAGAAATAGCCTTTGATACTTTATTTAAAGCATCTAATAATAAATCTTTTTTTATTGTAAATTTCATAATTATTTCCTTCTTTCTTTTAAACTATTATTATTATTGCTGTGGAAAAAGTTGAAAACTATCTTTTTCCTTTATTATCTAAAGATTTAACTAACTTTTTTCTGTGGAAAACTTTTGAATTAACTAAGACTTTTACACAACCCCTATATCTTTCTTTAATTTTTCAATAATATTAGCTAAATCTTTATTAACCTTTATTTCATTTTCTATTTTTTCCACTGAGTGCATTACAGTAGAATGGTCTTTTCCACCAAACTCTGTTCCTATCTTAGGAAAAGACTCACTTGTCATCTCTCTGCAAAGATACATTGCTATCTGTCTTGGAAAAGAAATATTAGAGCTCCGTTTTTTACTTCTTATGTCTTCAACGGATATTTGAAAATATTCTGATACAATTTTTTGTATCCTATGAATATCATTTTTCTCGCCCATTCCTTTACTGATAAAGTCTTTTAATGCTTCAATTGCTAAGTCTAATGTTATATCAGCCCCACTCATTATAGCTGAATATGCAATCAATCTTGTTATAGATCCTTCCAATTGCCTTACATCAGTTCCTATATTAGAGGCAATATATTCAACAACATCTTCTGGAATTTCCTTTTCAAAATTACCAGCAATAATTTTTTTCTTAAGTATTTCAGTTCTTAATGCAAAATCAGGTGGAAAAATATTTACTGTTAATCCCCAACAAAAACGAGTTCGAAGTCTATCCTCTAATAATTTTAAATCATCTGGTGATCTATCAGAAGATATAATAATCTGTTTACTATCATTATATAAATTATTAAAGGTGTGAAAAAACTCTTTTTGTGTTCCAGTAGCTCCTCCTAAAAATTGAATATCATCAATTATTAAAACATCAATATTTCTATATTTATTCTTAAAAAAGTTAATGTAATTAAAGTTAGTCTCACTTTCATCTTTCTTTTTTAAACTTATAAAATCTTGTATGAACTGGTCACTAGTAACATATAATACCTTTTTATCACTATTTTCTATTATATAGTTACCAATTGCGTGCATTAAATGTGTCTTACCTAGCCCACTATTTCCATATATAAACAAGGGATTATACATTCTACCAGGATTTTCAGCTACTGATAAAGCAGCAGCCTGGGCAAATTTATTACTATTACCAACTATAAAGTTATCAAATGTATAACTACTCTTTAAATTAGAATGTATCTTATTATCATTACTTATGTTAATATTTTCTTCAAATTCGCTTCTTTTAGGAACAATATCTTCGATTTCTTCCTTTAATAATAAAACCAATTCTAAATTACTATTTGTTATTTCATTTAATGTTTTAGTAATTAATTCTGAATAATTATCAAGCAAATGTTTTTTATGTATAGGCATTGGAACTATTATATATGCTTTGCTGTCATCTATCTTATGGAGATGAGTATCGGCAAACCAAGTATCGAACGATAAAGACGTTAATTCTTCTTTTATTTGTTGAAGAAATTTTGACCACAAAACATCAACATTCATTCAATCATTCCCCCTCAAGATAAATAAACTACGATTAGTGTACCTTAAATTGTGAAAAAAAGAAACCATTTTTTTTGATAAAATTTAATCCACACACAATCCACAATATTTTCCACAACTAAACTTATTGATAATAAAAGAAATAAAGAGTTTTCCACATTTTCCACAATTTTTTATTTCACAAGTTAATAAAAATATTCCACAGTATTGTGGATATTGTGAAAAAATAAAAACCAAACTAAAAATTTTCAACAAATTCTATGTATAAAAATTACAATTTATAAATAAATACTCATCAACTAAAATTTATTAAGCAAATTTAATTCAAAATAAAAAATGGCTATGTTAATATAACTCATTTTCATCTTCAATTATTTTCAACTAGTTATATTTTTATAATTTAAAGCAATTTTCTTAATCTTTAGATAATTTAAATCACTACCAGGACTATTCAAATTCAACTATTAAAGAACTAGCTTTAATAGTTGTTTTTTTTACACTTTATATACTTCATTAACATTCTCACAACTAATATTTAAACTAATTTTAAAATTTTCATTCTATAAGTCTTATATTTTGGTTATAATTTTACCGGCAAAAGTGCAATACATCCAAAAACAAAAAATATTTCACCAATTATTATAAAAATTACAATAATTAACTTCTTCTACTAAAATATTATACTAAACACATTAAATTAACAATTTTTTCAAAAATAAATTACTTAAATTTTAATCTATTATGTTAAAACACAAAAAATAATTGACAAAACACCAAAAATCCTATTATAATAATGGAGATTTATGTCTGGAGGTGGAAGAAATGAAAAGAACTTATCAACCAAATAATCGCAAGAAAGCAAAAAAATTAGGATTTTTTGCACGCAAGAAAAAAAATATTTTGAATCGTCGTCGTCGCAAAGGACGTAAAGTTCTTTGCAAATAAACCGCTGCCTAAACAGTGGTTTTTTACTATTAAAAAGAAAATTGGTGAGTTAATATGAGAAAACTATATATAGTAAAAAACTCTAGGGATTTTGAAAAAATTATAAACACTGGAAAAATTCTAAAAAACAAAAGCTATGTAATATATTATATAGAAAACAACCTACCCTATAATCGTTATGGAATTTCTGTAGGAAAAAGAATTGGTAATGCTGTTCAAAGAAATAAATATAAACGAAGATTAAGGACAATTATTGATAAAACAAAAAAGGACTATATAAATACTAAAGATTATATTATAATATTAAGAGGAAGTGCCAAAGATAAAAATTATCAAGAACTAGAAAAGGACTTCTTATCATTAATAGATAAAATAAAGATAAGAAAGGAAAAATTAAATGAATCATTCAAATAAAAAAAACAAATCTAAAAAATTTAAAATAATAATTGTAGTTTTACTCTTATTATTAACAACAGGCTGTACCACAACATTAACAGATAAAAATAATAAACCAGTAAAAAATGAAGTAACCGGTCAAAATCTAACAAAAAATATTATATGTCAGCCTAGAGACAAAGATACAATTCAAACTTATAAAGACAATGGTGTAAATATTGATAAACTTCCAGAATGTTCGGAATTTAAGATTACATCAGGTAAGTATGAAAGTTTATGGACCAGCTTTTTCATAAAGCCACTAGCCTTCATCTTACTATTGGTTGGAAAAACAGTTGGTAACTATGCTATTTCTGTTATAATACTAAGTTTAGTAATTAGACTAATTGCCTACCCTGTGACCAAAAAGACAGCTCTTCAATCAGAACTAATAAAGAAAGCTCAACCAGAGTTAGATAGACTTCAAAAAAAATATAAAGATAAAACAGACCAAGAATCAATAATGAAACAAAATCAAGAAATGATGATGATTTATAAAAAATATAATATAAATCCCCTATCTGGTTGTTTATTTTCATTCTTACAATTACCTTTATTTATAGCTTTCTTTGAAGCAATACAAAGAACTCCGGCTATTTTTGAAGATAAATTCTTATTTTTACAATTAGGAACTACTCCAGCAGTTGGAATTAGTACTGCCAATTGGTTTGCCTATTTAATTTTAACAATAATAATTGGAGCATCAACATATTATTCTTTTAAATTAAATTCAACTGGTAATATGTCAGATCCGACTATGAAGTATATGCCAATGATGATGACTGCAATGATTTTAATAACAACCATATTTATGCCATCAGGATTAGGAATATATTGGATTACTTCAAATTTATTTACTATAGTTCAAAATATATTAGTTAAAAGGAGTAAGGAAGTAAATGGAAAAGCATAGATACTCAGGTAAAACAAAAGAAGATGCCATCTCAACCGCAGTAATTGAATTACAAGAAATTGAAAATAATTTAATAATAAAAGAGATATCATCAGAAAAAGGTGGATTATTTAAAAGTCCCAAAGTTGAAATAGAAGTTATTGAAAGAAGAGATTTAATAAAATATATTAAAGATTATTTAATTAAATTATTAAAAAAGCTTGGATTTACAGCTAATATTGAAATTAAAAATAAGGAAGAAGTTCCAACATATACTATCTATTCAGATAACGATGCCTTATTAATAGGAAAAAATGGAAAAAATTTAAAGGCCTTATCAATTATTACAAGTCAACACATTTTAAAAGAAACTGGAAAAAATTTCAAATTTGCTATTGATATTAACGCCTACAAAGAAAAACATGAAAAATCAATTGAATCATTAGCAAAAAGAACAGCTAGAGAAGTAGCTCAAACAAAAATAGCAGCTAAATTAGATTCAATGAATTCATATGAAAGAAGATTAGTTCATAATATACTATCTAATAATAGAAAAGTTTATACTGAAAGTGAAGGGGAAGAACCAAATCGCTATGTAGTTATAAAACCAAAGGAAGATTAATTCTTCTTTTTTCTTTTCTATGTTTAATTTACGTGTTATAATATGGACAGAAAAAAAGGAGGTACTCTTATGAATGATACAATAGTAGCTATTTCTACAACAATGGGAATAGGAGCAATTTCAATAGTAAGATTAAGTGGAAAAGAGGCAATTTCTATTGCCAATAAAAGTTTTAAAGAAAAAAATCTTGAGGAAGTAGCAACGCATACAATTCATTATGGACATATCTATGATGGAGAAGAACTTATTGATGAGGTACTAGTATCAGTAATGAAGGGACCACGTAGCTTTACCGCTGAAGATATTGTTGAAATTAATTGTCATGGTGGAATAATTACTACTAATAGAATTCTTGAAACTATGCTAAATTATGGTGCTCGTCTTGCAGAACCAGGTGAATTTACCAAAAGAGCATTTTTAAATGGAAGAATAGATTTATTAAAAAGTGAAGCAGTTATGGATTTAATTGAAAGTAAAAGTGATGAAGCTAGAAAAATTGCTTTATCACAGCTAGGAGGAAAAACTTCCACTTTAATTACAAACTTCCGTAATGCTTTAAAGCAATTATTATCTTCTATTGAAGTAAACATTGACTATCCAGAATATTATGATATAGAAGTAGTAACGATAGAAAAAGTAAAAGATAAAGTTTCAGAAATGAAGAAAAAGTTACAAAACCTAATAAAAGAATCTGAAAATACTATAACTGTTAAAAATGGTATAAAAACTGTAATAGTTGGTAAACCAAATGTTGGAAAGAGTAGTATTTTAAATAAATTATTAGATCAAGAAAAAGCAATTGTAACAGATATTGCCGGTACAACTAGAGATACAGTTGAAGGGGAAATATATTTAGATGGTGTACTATTAAATATAATTGATACAGCTGGAATCAGAGAAACTAATGATTTAGTAGAAAAAATAGGTGTTGAAAAAAGTCTATCAATGATAGATGAAGCTGATTTAGTAATCGTTGTATTAAATTGTAATGAAAAGCTATCATTAGAAGACAAAGAAATTCTTGAAAAAACAAAAAATAAAACAAGAATTATTGTTCTTAATAAAAATGATTTATCAAAAAAAATAGATTTGCCTGATGGTTTACTTAATGTAATAGAGACAAATACTAATGATTTATTAGGAATTACACCACTAAAGTCTAAAATAAAAGAATTATTTAATTTGGAGAAAATAGCAACTAAAGATTATACTTATCTAACTAATAGTCGCCAAATTTCTTTAGCAAAGCAAGCCTATAAAAACTTATTAGATGCCCAAGCGGCCATTGATAATAATCAACCTATAGATATGATTGAGATTGATTTAAAAGAATGCTTTGATACACTAGGAGAAATAATTGGAGTAACATATAGTGATGAAATAATAGATAACTTATTTGAAAATTTTTGCGTAGGAAAGTAAGGGAAAAACAATGAAATATGAAATTATTGTAGTAGGAGGAGGACATGCAGGTTGTGAAGCTTGTTTAGCCGCCGCTAGAAAAGGACATAAAACACTTCTTATTACAGGAAATATAAAAAATATAGCGGATATGCCATGTAATCCATCAATTGGAGGTCCCGCCAAAGGGATTGTCGTTAGAGAAATAGATGCTTTAGGCGGTGAAATGGCTAAAAATGCTGATAAGGGAACTCTTCAAATCAAAATGTTGAATACTAAAAAAGGACCAGCAGTACAAGCACTAAGAGCTCAAGCTGATAAAATAATTTATCCACAGGAGATGTTAAAAACTCTACAAAATGAACCAAATCTTGAAATAAAAGAAGGTATGGTAGAAAAATTACTTGTTGAAGACAATAAGATAAAAGGAGTAGAGTTAAGTGATAATACCCAAATAACTTCTAAAGCTGTTATTTTAACAACTGGTACATATTTAAAATCTGTTATTTTAATAGGAGCAGATAAAAATTCTGGAGGACCTCATGGTGAAAAAGAATCTAAAAACTTAAGTAATCACCTAAAAGAACTTGGTTTTACAATATTAAGACTAAAGACCGGAACACCTCCTAGAATTGCCAAAGATTCAATTGACTTTACCAAAGCATCAGTTGAACCGGGAGACTCTGTAGTAAGAACATTCTCGTTTGATAATAAAGCCTATTACAATGTAGATAATCAAGTACCATGTCATTTAATTTATACAACACCTAAAACGCATGATATTATCAGAAATCATTTAAGTGAGTCAAGTATGTATGGTGGTTACGTAGAAGGAGTAGGACCAAGATATTGCCCATCAATTGAAGATAAAATTGTTCGTTTTAATGAAAAAGAAAGACATCAACTATTTTTAGAGCCAGAAAGTATATATTACGATGATATCTACCTACAAGGTTTTTCTACAAGCATGCCACACGAAGTTCAAGAAAAAATGGTTCATAGCCTACCAGGATTAGAACATGCCAAAATATTAAAATATGCTTATGCTATTGAATATGACGCTATTGATTCTAAGCAACTAAAACAATCTTTAGAAACAAAACTTATAGAAGGACTATATACAGCTGGACAAATTAATGGAACAAGTGGCTATGAAGAAGCAGCTGGACAAGGACTAGTTGCTGGGATAAATGCTGCTTTAAAACTAGAAGGAAAAGAACCATTAATTCTAAAAAGAAATGAATCATATATCGGTGTTTTAATTGATGATTTAGTAACCAAAGGAATAAGAGATCCATATCGACTTTTAACATCTCGTGCTGAATATCGTCTACTATTAAGAAATGACAATGCTGATTTAAGATTAAGAGACTATGGCTATCAAGTTGGCTTAGTTAATGAAGAAACATATGCCTAATTTACTAGAAAAAAACAAGAAATAGCTGAAGTTATAAGTCGTTTAAAAGAAACAAGAATAACTCCTAAAGAAGCAGTTAATGACTATCTAAAAAAAATCGGAACAAC
>CALVRD010000009.1 GCA_944358435.1 uncultured Bacilli bacterium
CTTACATATTAATTATACAACAAACTATGTAAAATAAAAAGACTATTAACAAAATTTACTTTGTCAACAGCCTGAAAGAAGTAGTTATTCAATAACTACTCCTTTATTAAACTTGTAAATTCTTCTTGAAGTTTTTCTAATCTCTCTTTTGTCTTTGCTTCAAACCTAGCTGTTATATTAGGTCCAGTATTAGAAGCTCTAACTAAAGACCAGCCATCATCAAATAATACTTTTACTCCATCGATTGCTAAGAATTTATAATTCTTTTCTTTAGCATAACTAGCTACCTTATCAACTATTTGGAACTTCTCTGTGTCAGGGCAAGCAAACTTTAACTCTTCTGTTGAATAATACTCATTTATTCCCTCTAATAATTCATCAACATTTTTATCAGTATAAGATAAAATTTCAAGTAAACGAAGGCCAGCATATAATCCACTATCAAATCCTGGCCATCTGTCTCTAAAATAAACATGTCCCGATAATTCTCCACCAAATGGTAAGTCTGCATCTCTTACCATTGCTTTAGTGTATGAATTACCTGTACGGTAACAAATCCCCCTTCCTCCAAGCTTTTCTATTTCATCACTTAATGACTTAGAACATTTAACATCATATAAGAATTCTTTTTTAGAAACTTTATTAATAATATTTCTAATAATAATAATCATATATTTATCTGTTGCAATATAATTACCATTATTAGATACTACTCCTATCCGATCACCATCTCCATCAAAAGCTAAACCAATATCAGCATTTACTTCTTTTACCTTAGCTTTTAATTGCTCAAGATTAGCTTCAACACAAGGATCTGGATGATGATTTGGAAAAGTCCCATCACTTACTCCATTAATTACTTCTATATCAATTGGAAACATTTTATATAATTCTTCGGCAATTATACTTGTCGTACCATTTCCCGGATCAATTACGGCTTTTATTCTTCTTGGACCAAAACTTAAACTATTTTTAAATAAATCCAAATAATCTTCTCTAATATCATAATGTTCTATTTTACCTTGTCCAGCTTCAAAAACACCTCTTTTAATAAAAGCTAAAAAATCTTGTATTTCCTGCCCTTTACAATTACCACTCTCATCAAAGGCAAATTTAAATCCATTATCATCTTTTGGATTATGTGAAGCAGTAATCATAATACCACTATAAGTATTTAATTTAATACAAGCATAATAATACATTGGTGTAGTACATAAACCTAATGAAATAATATTAATCCCTGTCTCTACTATTCCCGTAGTTAAAGCTTTATAAAGATTTAGACTACTTATCCTATTATCATAACCAATCACACAAGTAGTTTTACCTAAACTTTTAATATAACTGCCAAAACCTAAACCAATTGTATAAGCTGTATCTTCATCTAACTCTATTGGATAAATTCCTCTTATATCATATCCTCTAAAGATATTTTCATTTATATTCTCTTTTATTTTCATATTACTCTCCTACATTTTCATTATACACAAAATTTTTCCAAAATAAAAGAATACTATTTCATATTCTTTTGTTTAAACTTCAATTTCTTATAAAATTGTTCTCTTAATTTTCTATACTCATTAAATTTATCTCTTGCATTAGGAAAGGCTTTTAATAATCTCTTAATAAAGAATGAATTTTTACTCAACTCTTCTAATACTTTAGCTTTTACTTCAGCAGTAGAATCTTTTGTATATCTAGTAAAATTTGTTCTAAACTTAATAACTGTTTTAGCAGATATAGCAAAATCAATTAAAATTATTATAGTTAATACTATAGCTGTTATTAATAAAGCCCTACTAGATATCATCTTAAATAGTTTTAAAATAAAGGGATTAATAAATTTAATAACAAATATTCCTGCTACTCCAAACATTATCCCTGTTTCTAAACAAATACGACCATTTAAATTAAATTTCTTTTCTGAATAATCCCACCAACGTAATTTAAATAGTTTTTCTAAAATAAAACTTGATAAATACTCTAAAACCATACAACTAGCCATACTCATAATAAATAAAGCAACTATATCATTACTATATTTATCTAGCATCACAACCATAATCAAGCCACCAAACCCAAAGATTGGTAAATATGGTCCAATTAAAAATCCTCTATTATAAACCACTTCTTTTTTTACTAAACTAACACATATCGATTCAACAATATATCCAAGTATTGAATATATAAAAAAGACTAAAAATAATGTTGAATAATTAAATCTCATATTAGCTCCTTATAATAGTGATGATATAAGTAATATCATAATACCTATAGTCATACCAATATAACTAATTTTTCTATCCTTACTTTCTCTAATTCTTGGAACTAATTCACTAAATGTAATAAATAAAATCATCCCTAATGTTATTGATAATAATGTACCTAATAAGATTGAATTAATTACACTTAAGTTTAAGAAAAACATAATTAATCCTCCTAAGAAAGTCGATAAAGCAACAGCACTAATTATAGATAATGTCTTCCAAAAATTCTCATTACTTTGATAAAATGTCGCAGCAATTACCATACCTAATGGAATATTATGAAAACCAATTCCTAAAGTTACTGCTAAACCTAATTTTGTATCGCTAAGAATTGTTCCATAAACAGCCATTCCTTCAATTATATTATGTAAAACTAAAGCAAGAGAAGTTACTACTCCAATATGAATTAAATTTTCTCTTAATTCAGGCTTGCTTAGATTAGCTTCCTCATTATGATCATGATCAGGAATAAACTTATCTAATAATTTCAAAATAACATATCCAACAATAGAACCTATAATAAATATATAAATATATTTTAATCCTAAATGTTCAATTATTTCTGGTAATAAATCTAAAATACTTAGCATTATCATTACACCTAAAGCTAGTCCTATTGAAAAATCAACTACTTTTTGCTTTTTCTTTAAAGCAAAGGCAAGTAGTGCTCCAATTAAAATAAATAGTCCAAGTAGTAATGTCGTTAATAATCCAATCTTTGCATTATCCATTCTTATCACCTCAAAAATAATACTAAAATAATTATAGCCGCTAAAAGTATACGATAAATCATAAATATTTTAAAATTATGTTTCTGTAAATATTTTAACAAGAACTTAATACATAGTAAACCAGTTACAAAAGAAATTACAATTCCTAAAATAAATACTTGAATATTTGCAAATATTAATGTCCAAACTGTACTATCTAATAATTCTAATAATAAAGCACCGCAAACTACAGGAGCACTTAAATAGAACGAAAATTTAGCTGCATCTTCTCTATTTATTCCTAATAATCTTCCAGCCGCTATTGTTGTACCACTACGAGAAAATCCTGGTATAAGAGCAAATACTTGACTACATCCTATTAAGAAAGCATCTTTTATACTCATATCTTTTATACTCTTTTTACTCTTACTATAACGATCTGCTAAATAAATAATTATCCCCATTACAGTAAGTGCTAAAGCTATTATTATAAAATTACTACGAATGGCCTTTTCTATTACATCTTCAAATAAAACCCCAGCAATCCCAGCAGGAATTGTTGCTAGTACTAAATACCAAAGTATCTTTCCTTGATCATCTTTAACGCCCTTAGTAAAACCTTTAGTAATCATATCAATAAAGTCTTTAAAGAAAAATACAGCAATTGATAATAAAGTTCCAAAATGTAGTGCTAAATCAAATGTTAAATTTAAATTTTCACTTAAGCCAGTTCCCATTCCAAATAAATCTCTAAAAATAATTAAATGCGCTGATGAAGATATTGGTAAGAACTCAGCTATACCTTGAATAATTCCTAAAATAATAATTGATAATGTTTTCATCTAATCATCTCCTAACTTATATCCTATAAATGATCCAACAAATAATGTTACTACTCCACCAATAACATGAACAACTGCTAACTTAACTGTTGCAACACTCATTATAAGAGCTAAAATACTAGCAAGTACAAATCCAAGTATTGCATAATATGTCGGAATCTCATATTTTGAAAATAAATATTCAATAAGCTTTGCTATAAGAAGAATTCCAATTACAATCCCTATTCCAAATGGAACAAGAATAGAAATATTATGACCTAAATTAGAAAAATTAGTTAAATCACTTACTGTATTTACTATTGGTTTATAATAACCAATCAACATTAAAACAAATGAACCACTAATTCCTGGAATAACCATTGTAGCAGCTGCAACCATTCCAACTAATAAAAGTATAAAATAAGTTAAAATAGATGGATTAGCTAAACTTATTTCACTACTTCCACTCTTCATAAAATTCATAATTACTACAATCGCAAAAGTTAAGATAAATAAACCTATGTTCAAAGGCTTAACTTTTTTCTTTTTTATCTTTTTCGTTAGAAGTGGAACTCCACCTAAAATAAGTCCTACAAAAAATAATGTTGTTGGAAATGGAAATTTATTAAGACAAAGACTAATTAGTTTACTCATTAAAAGTATTGATAGTCCTGCTCCTATTAAAAAAGGCATAATAAATATTAAACTTTTTTTAGGATCTTTAAAGAAATGACTAATTGAATAAATTAAATCTTCATAAACTCCCATTGTTAAAGCAATTGTTCCACCACTTACTCCTGGTATTATATTAGCTATACCAAAAACAACTCCCTTTAACATTAAAATTAAATTTTTTTTCATACTATTCTCCTTAATTTTCAAAAATTGGCATAATCATAGGTACAACATGTTTTTTACGGGAAACACATCCTGGTAAGAAATACCCTTGTGGAATATTATTAACTCCATAAGCAAGTTCCATTGTATCTTTTCCTCTTGTATTAAAGATTACATAACTACCATTTCTAATTATATCAGTAACAAATAGTGCCACTAAATTATAATTATTAGATTCAGATACTCCATCTAAAACATGTACATATTCATCCATATCTTGAGCAATTTCTTCAAAATTCATTGTAAAGAATTGTCCTATCGCAAAGTTTTTATCTTCAACTGTATATATTTTAAAGTCATTATATAAAACATCCTCTTTAGTCATACCTTCTAATGAAGTTCCTGCTTTCAATAAACTCATCCCATATTTACGATAATCTACTCCTGCTATACTAGCAAGTTCATTAACTGCTTCAACATCCCTAGTAGTCGCTGTTGGGCTTTTTAAAATTAATGTATCTGATAAAATTCCTGATAAAAGAGCCCCTGCTATACTTGGAGGAATTTCTACTTTTCTTTCTTTATACAATGTATAAACAATTGTACAAGTTGAACCAACTGCCATATTTCTAAAATTAATAGGACTAGTTGTAGTAATACTACCTAAATTATGATGATCAATAATTTCTAATATATTAGCTTCTTCAATCCCTTCAACACTTTGTAGTTTTTCATTATGATCAACTAAAATTACTTTTTTAGGATGTTTTTCAGATAAATCAGTTATTTTTAATAAACCCAAACATTTATTATGACGATCTACAATAGGATAATTTGTATGTTTTAATCTATTATTTATATCAATTACATTTGCAACAAATTCTGTATTTTCAAATTTAGTTGGATTATAACTTCTAATCATTGTTTTAATATAGTTTGCTAGACTTACTAATCTTGTAATATGATATGTTGTATATGGTGTTCTTATAATATTTACACCATTTTTTCTAGCTATCTCAATATGTTTTTCTTTAATCTCAGAATCTCCTGATAAAATAATTAATTTTACTCCTGACTCTACGGCATATTCAATAATACTATGACGATCTCCAACTATTAGAATTGTCTCTTTTTTTAGTTTTACATTTTGTAAAAATGTTGTACTACGGTAGGCTGCCACTAAAATTTGTCCTAAAATTTCTTCATCAATTCGCAGAATTTCTTCTCCTTTTAAGACATGTAATAAATTATTATAAGATGTATATAATGCTTCAGCATTTTCATTAACAATAACATGAGATAAGTCTTTAATTGTAATAAGTCCGACAAAATAGCCTTTCTCATCAACTACTGGTATACCAGTTAAACCACTTTCTAACATTTTTTGATAACCATTATATATAGAATCATTTTCTTTAATTAAAAAATTCTTATGATAATCAATATCTTTTATTTGTAGTTTTACATCATTTAAATATTCCGGAGTCTTAAGATTAAAATAATCTAAAGCATATTGTGTTTCTTTATTAATATCTCCCAATACTTTAGGAACAGTATTTTCTCCTAATTTATTTTTTAAATAAGATAATCCAATAGCTGACATTACTGAATCAGAATCTGGTTTCTTATGTCCAAATATATATGTTTTACTCATTCTACCACTTCTTTCTTTTTATGATTTTATCACAAATAGGAAAAATGACAAAATAAAATTTTATTTTTTTTATTTATTCTCTTAATACATAAAGAATAACATATATAAAGATATTAGTGCTGTCTTACAATACCTTGGAATACATTTTCCTCTTTCATAAATAGATGCTACATCATCAACAATATCTACTATCCAACTTTCTAAATACTTTGGTGGTGTAAATGTAATAGGAAACATATGTGTCTTAATAATATCTATTTGTTTCTCACTTAAATGTATAATTTTACTTGCATTTTCTACTGCTCTTTCTGGATGTTGTCTAAGTTTCGCAATTGGATTTTTATTATCTACTTCATTACTAAAGAAATCATGTAATAAAGCAGCCTCAGTTGTCTCTTTATAATCTAATTTTAAAACTTTAGTTATTATATATGAATAATATGCCACTCTTAATGAATGTTCATATCTTGTAATACCATGATGTTTTATTTCTTTTAACTTTTGATATTCATCACATGACATAATAAAATTTACTAACTTACAAAATTCTCGGTTATTGAAATTAGCCATACTTCACCTCTTATTCTTATCACACTATTCAATATTAACATACTTTTTTATTATTAAAAAGAGTATTTATTTATTTTTAGCAGTTTGACAATTCTAAATAGTAATAATTTATTTATAATGTCAATTATTAAACAAGACCCGCTAAAATTTCTTCCATTTCCTTAGTCTCTTCTTCCGTAGCATCTTCTGCATCCGGATCCATATTAAACCATGATGGTAGTTTGGAATCATCTTTCTTAGGAGTTTGTGTTTTTACATGTTCTTTAGCTTTCTTTGTCTCCATTAACTTCTTTAATTTCTTATGTTCTTTTTCAGTTATTTTCATAGCTTCTTCTACTGTCTCAATATTAAGTCTTTTCCATTGACCAGCAATAGCTTCAACATACCCTTTTGTTAATTGTTCATTATTTATCTTTAAAACGTATGATATCAAAACATTAACAACTCCAGGGTTCAATTTTTGATCAACTAACAGATTTTCAATTAATCTCTTATCTCTATCAGTTGGCTCTGCCCCCTTATATCTAGCCCTTAACAATTGATAAGGATTAATATTTTCAAAAGTATAAACCATTTTTGCCCATTTAGAATTATCTCCCAGTGGTTTCTTCAAATAATCAGGCTGTTTATTATAAATTAAAGTTGGAAGAGCCCCATTATTATCAAATTGATAATAATCTCTACAGCTCTTACGTAATAGCATTTTATCAATCATTCCTTTTTCATTTAAAGCATTTCTAACTAATCCTTGCATATCTAAGGTATTTAAATTATATGCAAAACTTAAAGCATTAATTAAGTCTTTTGTTTCATTTGAAAAACATTTCTCATTTAATTGCTCTTTTGGGAGACTCTCAATTAGTAGATTAAAATCTATTCCCTTATTAATTAATATGTTATTAGAATCTCTCTTAGTAATATCTCCTTCTATTTCTAATATTGATCCTTTTACAGATGTAAACACTTCATTAAAACTACAAGTTACATCTTCGTAATCTTTTAAGTTAATCCGGGGTATTTTATAGTAATTAAGAATTTTTTCGTATTCTTTTTTTCCTAAATTATTATACAAAACTACATTTAAAATTGGATGATTAAAAAACTCATTTGCTGAAAGCGGTGAATATATTAAGTAAGCATAATGATTTACACTTCCCTTTTTTATATAGCTTTTAAGTAATCCAGCAGCTTCTAATTTTTCTCTCGCAATAACAATATCTTCTAGCTTCAACTGCATTGTTGCCATTAAATGATGATGCGTAAGCTCTTCACTCATTAATTCTAATTTATCTAAATCATCTAATAAAGTTAGATACAATGAAACAGCTGTATAACCAATTATTGGTTGATACAATCGACTAATTAATTTACTATCACTATCACTTAAAATTGTCTTATTTATAACCGTATAAGTATCAGCTGGTAAAATTGTTAAATTCTTCATAAACATCACCTACAACTATAAGAAATTATTAATTTTTATAGTCAAATATTCTACTTAAATTTTCTCTTCTAATGACACTTTTCTAAATATTCATTACTATTCTAACCGGATTACTAATATCCGTCAATAGTTCAAACTACAAAATAAAAAGAAGTTAATCTTTCTATAAACCTAATAATTTCATTAATCCTTCTGGAGTAATCTTTGTAAAATAAATAAAGACAAAAGCTATTAATAAAAATGGTCCAAATGGAATAACTTTCTCATTATTTCTTTTCATTAAATATAAAGACATAGGTAGTGCAAATAAACTTCCTAAAAAAATAGATAATGTTCCAAGGAGTGGATCAAGTATTAGTCCAAAAACAAACATCATTTTAATATCTCCTCCACCAAGACTTTCTTTCTTTAAAACTTTATTTCCTATTAACATAACAGTATACATTACAATAAATAAAAATACACCACTAAGTATTTGATTAAATACCCCTTTTAAACCTAAATCTAAAAACTGAATAATTATAAAATAAATAGCTGTAATAATAAGAATTTCATCAGGAATAATTAGATAAGTTAAGTCACTCACAACTACCGTCATAAGTAATGAAATCATTCCTAGAGCTATAAGTAATTGATAACTAAATCCAAAACTATAATAAGCTACTGTAAAAAGTAATCCTGTAAAAAATTCCATATAAGGAAATAAAATATCTATTTTTCCACGACAATATTTGCATCGTCCTCTATTTATAATATATGAAACTAATGGTATTAAATCTATAAAAGATAAATCATGATTACATCTTTTACATTCTCTCTTGGCAAATATTTTTTCATTATTAGGTAATCTTAAGCCAATAATTGTATATATTGTTCCTAATATTGTACCTAAAATAAAAAAGATAATTAAGTATAGTATTTCCATAATAATTATCCTCCTTATATTTATTATTCAATTTGATTATACATACTAAACATTGGTGTAACAATGGATAGTAATATAATCGCAACTATACCAGCTAAAACTATCATCATTAAAGGTTCCATTAAACTTTTCATTTGATCAATAACATTTTTATGCATTGTTTGAAAATGATTTGCTACTTTTTCCATCATAAGTCCTAATTGTCCCGTATTTTCACCTGTAACAATCATTTCATAAGCAACAACTGGAATTGCCCATTGTCCTCTAAAAGATGCTGAAACAGTGTCACCTTTTGATAAGTTCTGCATAGTATTATTAATTATTTTTTTATAAACTTCATTATTAGTTATTTTTGATAGAATTTCAATACAATCAGTAATAAATACCCCGTGATTTACTAATGATGCAAATGTCTTAGTAAAATTAGCTATTTCATTATAAATGATAACATTACTAATTACAGGAAGTTTCATAAGAATTGTCTGAATAACAGTTCGAAAACTAACCACTTTTTTATATAAATACATAAATAGCAAAACAAAAGAAACCAATCCAATAATTAACCAAAGCCAATATGATTTGACGAAATCACTTGCTCCTAATACCCCCAAAGTAATCGCTGGTAATTTAGCATCATTTTGCTCAAACATACTTGTAAACTGTGGAACTAGATATACAAGCATAAATATTAATACGCCAAAGCAAAGTGTTAAAATTACAATCGGATAAGTCATAGCACTTTTCATTTGTTTTCTTGTAGCATTCATAGATGTATAATAATCTGCCATATCATCCAATATAGCTGGTAAATCTCCTGTCATTTCTGAAGTCTTTACCATGTTTACTAATAATTTAGGGAAAACTTTGCCTTGTTTTTCAAGAGCTATTGAAAAGCTTTCTCCATGTAACAATTCGTATACTACTTGCCCCCAAATTTTCTTTTGAGCAGGTTTACTAGCCTGCTTAGCTAAAATTTTAACAGAATCAATTAATGGAATACCAGCTTTAATATAGGTTGATAACTGAGTTAAAGAAAATGATAAGTTTTCTGGCGATAGTTTTGGTGGACCACCAATATCTATATCACCAGCACTACGTGGTTTTAATTCTAAAACTTTATAATCTTGTGATTCAAGATAACTACGTACCTCTTCAATATCTTCTGCATCAAAAGTACCAGTCTCTTTTTTATTAACTGCATTAACTACTGTAAAACGAAAAGACTTTAATTTAACATTATGTTTTGCTTCTGATAATTTACCACCAGTTGGCCGAGCTTCTACTCCAGTTGGTAATGCATTAGTATTATTTTGTGCACCTTGAGGTGCTACTCCAGGTGTAACAGGTACAGTTTGTGAAACAGCACTATTTCCAGGCACCACAGACTGTAAAGATGTACCTGCTACTTGAGCATTAGGTTGAACCGTATTATTCTGTTGAACTGTAGACATTTGCTGAGGAACACCTTGAACTATTGTTGACTGAACAATCATTTGATCATTAGATGCTAATGGAGCACCAGTAATTGAGTGTGATTCCGTATTAATTTGTGGTGCTTCTTTTTCTTTATTTAATCCTTTTAGTTTCATCATTAAAGCCACCTTCCTTTCCTATCTGCTAAAAATATATCATATTATTACTATCATACTGTATCGATTGTACCACAGCTTTCTAATTTTGAAAATATTATAATTAACTTTTTAATTACTTTGACATATATTATTTTAGAAGAGGTGGACTATGTATAATTCTCCATATATTAGGCCTAATTTGCTAGAAAAAGCAACTACTGCTGCAAAATCATTTAACTTTAGTAACTTTTTAGATGGTACTCAAAAAACTTTAGGTGTTATTAATCAGGCCATCCCCATTGTATATCAAGTAAAACCTATCTTTCAAAATGCTAAAACTATGTTTAGAATAGCAGATGAAATAAGAAAGCCAACTGTAACACCTAGTACCAATAATAAACCTATAGTTGAAAATAAAAATAAGCCTATTTTCTATATTTAAAGGGAATAATTTTTAGTTATTCCCTTTGTATTTTTTAATAAATTCTTCCCGATATTCTAAAATTCTATTATTCTTTATAGCTTCTCGTAATTCTTCAGTTAGTTTTATTAAAAATCTAATATTATGAATTGATAAAAGTCTTCCTCCTAACATTTCATCAGTAGTAATTAAATGGCGAATGTATGCTCTTGAATAATTCCGACAGGCATAGCAATCACAACCATCTTCAATAGGATTTAAATCTTCTTTATATTTAGCATTATTAAAATTAATCTTTCCCGTTCTAGTAAAAGCTTGTCCATGTCTAGCAATTCTTGTAGGAAGTACACAGTCAAATATATCTATTCCACGAATTACCCCTTCAATTATATCGATTGGATCTCCTACTCCCATCAAATAACGAACTTTATCTTCTGGTAAGTACTTAATTCCATAATCAATCATTTTATACATTGTATCTTTATCTTCACCAACTGAAGTACCACCAATACTATAACCATCAAAGTCCATTTTAACAGTCTCTTTACAACTATATTCTCTTAAGTCTTCAAATTCTCCACCTTGAACAATCCCAAATAACGCTTGATTAGGATTATTATGAACCTTTTTACCTCGAGCAGCCCAGCGAAGAGTTCTTTCAACTGATTTCTTCATATATTCATAAGTTACTGGAAACGGTGGACATTCATCAAAACTCATCGCAATATCACTATCTAGTTTATTTTGAATTTCAATTGATTTTTCAGGAGTCAAAAACAACTCTGATCCATCAATATGACTTTTAAAATGAACTCCTTCTTCTACAATATCTTTTTCTTTATTTTTAGCAAGTGAAAAGACTTGAAAACCACCACTATCTGTTAAAATAGGTCCATCATAATTCATAAATTTATGAAGTCCCCCACATTTAGCAACAATATCTTCTCCAGGGCGTAACCATAAATGATAAGTATTTGCTAAAACAATTCCACTACCTTCAACTTTTAATTCTTCTGGTGTTAGCCCTTTTACAGTTGCTCTTGTTCCAACAGGCATAAACATAGGTGTATCAAATGTTCCATAATTAGTTTCAAGCTTTCCTAATCGAGCTTTAGTATTAGCTTCTTTTTTTTGTAATGTATATTTTATCTTCATAATTACCTCCAATTTTTTATAATAGGAAAAAATAAGCAATAGCTTATTTTATTAACATAGCATCGCCAAATGAAAAGAAACGATATTCTAACTTAATAGCTTCATTATATGCATTTAAAATATTCTCTTTTCCAGCTAAAGCTGAAACTAACATTACTAAAGTTGACTTAGGCAAATGAAAATTAGTAATTAAATTATCAATTGCCTTAAATTCATATCCTGGATAAATAAAAATATTAGTCCAACCACTGCATTCTCTAAATTCATTATATTTAGTCATAATTGTCTCTAATGTTCTTGTACTAGTTGTTCCAACCGCAATTATCTTATGATTAGATTCTTTAGTTTTAGTTAAAACATCAGCAACACCGTTAGTCATATGATAATATTCACTATGCATTTCATGTTCTTCTACTTTTTCAACACTTACAGGTCTAAATGTTCCAAGTCCTACATGTAAAGTTATATAAACAACATTAACTCCTTTATCTTTAATCTTTTCTAATAATTCATTTGTAAAATGAAGTCCTGCCGTTGGTGCCGCAGCACTTCCTACTTCTTTAGCATAAACTGTCTGATAACGAGACTGATCTTTTAATTTTTCATGAATATATGGTGGTAGTGGCATTGTTCCTAATTCTTCTAAGATTTCAAGTAATATTCCCTTATAAATTAAAGTAAAATGTCTAATACCTTCAGCTTCTTCTTTTATACATTTAGCTTTTAACTTACCATTTCCAAAAGAAACAATTGTTCCAACCTTTATACGACGAGCTGTTTTTACTAAGCATTCCCAGTCATCATTGCAAATGTTTTTTAATAATAAAATCTCAATAACCGCCTTAGTTTCCTCTTTTACACCAATTAGTCTTGCCGGTAAAACTTTAGTATCATTTAATACTAAAGTATCCCCTTTTTCTAAATAGTCTAAAATATCATAAAAATGTTTATGATCTATAGCTCCTGTTTTTTTATCTAAGACTAAAAGACGAGAAGAATCTCTCTTTTCTAATGGAGTTTGAGCAATTAATCTCTCTGGTAAATTGTAATCAAATTCTTCTACTTTCATTTTCCACTCCTTAATTTTTTCTTTCAATGCCAAGAACTTCATATGCTTTATCAGTTACCATTCTGCCCCGTGAAGTTCTTTTTAATAATCCTGTCTGTAATAAATAAGGCTCATAGACATCTTCAATTGTCGTTGCCTCTTCACCTATTGAACTACTTAAAGCTTCTAGTCCTACTGGACCACCATTAAATTTATTAATTATTGCTAAAAGCATTTCATGGTCAGTATTATCTAACCCCATTTTATCAATTTGTAATCTTTCTAAAGCTTGATTAGTTATATCTAAATTAATAGATCCAGATCCTTTAACTAAAGCAAAATCACGAACACGTTTAAATAGCCTATTCGCAATACGTGGTGTTCCTCTACTTCTCTTAGCTAATTCTAGTGCAGCATCTTCATCTATATTCATATTTAAAACTCTAGCTGTACGCTTTACTATATCACACAATTCCTCAGTTGTATAGAATTGAAGTTTAGAAATAATTCCAAAACGATCACGAAGTGGAGCTGATAAATCACCTGCTCTAGTTGTTGCTCCAACTAATGTAAACGGTGGCAAGTCAATTTTAATATTTCTACTATTGCCTTCGCTACCTACAATAATATCTAAAGAAAAATCCTCCATTGCTGGATAAAGCATTTCTTCAATATAACGTGGCATACGATGAATTTCATCAACAAATAAAACATCTCCCGGTTCTAGTGAAGATAAAACAGCCGCCAAATCACCACTTTTTTCAATACTTGGTCCACTAACTGTTTTAATATGAGTTCCCATTTCATGAGCAATAATAAATGCTAACGTTGTTTTTCCTAATCCGGGAGGTCCATATAATAAAACATGATCCAAAGCCTCATTACGCATTTTAGCCGCTTCAACAAAAACTTTAATATTTTCTTTAACATCTTTTTGCCCAATGTATTCACTTATAGACTCTGGTCTAATTGTATTATCAATTGTATGATCATCATCTAATGAATATTGTTTTATAATGTTTTCATCTTTCATAGAAACCTCCTATTTCAATAATAGTTTTAACGCATCCTTTACCTGATCTTCAATTGATAACGATGTATCAACTCTAGCAATTACTGGCTTTAATTCTTTCTCTTTATAGCCAAGACCAATTAATACTTCTTTTAATTCATTTTCTGTTGTAACTTGATCATCTGAAATTCCAACTCCAATAAATTCTAACTTTCCCTTCAAGTCTAAAACAATTTGTTTAGCTAGTTTATCACCAATCTTTGGAAATTTCTTCAAATATAAAATATTTTCTCTTTCAATTGCATCCATAATACCATTAATTGAGCCAACTGCTAATATTGGTAAAGCCATCTTACATCCTAATCCCTTAACACTAATTAGTTTTAAGAACAATTCTTTTTCTTCAACAGCTTTAAAACCATATATACAATTTTCATCCTCGCGTATTTGCTGATAAACATATACTTTATAATCTTTACCAGTCTCAAATGAATATGGGTTTGATACATAAATTAAATATCCAATCCCATTATTATCTAATACTATAGCATTATTTTTTAAATATGTTACTGTTCCTTTTATATAATCGTACATCTAATCACTCCACTAAATATTATAAACTAAATATCTTTTAGTTTCAAATTAATATTAATTATATATTGCGAACACTTGTTTTTCAATTTATAAAATCTAAATTTTTTTCAACAAAAAAAGCCGTCAAAGGCTTAATTTAACATCTTATTTTTTAAATTTTCTTTTTAAATAGTTTTTAGCTTGTTCAAAACGATTTGCTATTCCAAGACTTGGAATTAACCAAGAAGATACAAATATAATTAACCATATACATTGAAAAAAATCTCCCAGAAGAAATACTTTAATTGTATATATTAATAATACTATAAATACAATAATAATTAATAGTATTATAAAAAGATTAACTATATTATTAAAATCATTCTTTGAATAATAATTTACTTCTTTTTTCTTTAATATTTTATCTGCTTTTTCTTTAAATAAATTGTATTTTTCTTCTAATTCTTCAAACGAAGTAACTTTAGAAGTTGACTCATATTTATCACCACGCATGATAATGTCTCCTTCTTCAGTTAGTTCAACATAAATATTAGCAAAATTTTCTAATGGTAAATCAACAGAAAAAGTATTTCCTAATAATTTTAATATTTTATTACGGCAACCATTAGAAATAAATTTTGCTTCATTAATATAGCCTTTTATTTCATCATTGATTTTTTTTAAATCTTTTTCCATTAATTCATCTCCATTTATTAATCTTCTTTTAAATTATAATATACGTCTTGAACATCATCTAAGTCTTCAAGATTAGCAACTAAATTTTGAATTTTTTCTTGTCCTTCTTCATCTAACTCAACTTCCATATTTGGAACAAATGTTAGTTCACACACTTCAAATTCTTTTACATTGTTTTTCTCTAAAGCCTCTTTTACTTGACTAAATGTCTCAGCTGAAGTAGTAATAACGTAATTATTTTCAACTTTTTCAAAATCAAGTGCCCCAGCATCAAGGGATGCCATCATCATTGTATCTTCATCATAATCAGCTGGAATAACGATAGAACCACGACGCTCAAATATATAACTTACAGAACCATCCGTTCCTAAATTACCACCAGCTTTAGTAAATGTACTTCTTACTTGTGAAGCAGTTCTATTACGATTATCAGTTAAACAATCAACCATAACCGCAACTCCACCATGACCATATCCTTCATAACGAACACTTTCATAATTAGCTGAATCAGATGCCCCACTTGCTTTTTCTATTGCTTTTTGGATATTTTCTTTTGGCATATTTTGTGCTTTAGCCTTATCAACAGCTAATCTTAATGCCGCATTTTGATTAGGATCAGGATTTCCTGATTTAGCAGCTACCATAATTTCTTTAGCAAGCTTTTGAAATACCTTTCCTCTTGCAGCATCTAATAATCCTTTTTTACGATGTATTGTTGCCCATTTTGAATGTCCACTCATTTTAAATACCTCCCTTTGTTTCTATATAATAATAGCATAATTTTTAAGAATATAAAAGTTTTTGCATGATAATTTTTCAGTATGATATAATATTCCTATCTGGTGGTGATTATATTGTATTTAAAAATCAGCAATAAAAAGAAAATTGATATCATAATATTAAAAAGTTTTTGGGAAAAACTAAAAGGATTAAAATTTAATTTTGATAAGCTCAATTATGGAATAAAATTTCCAAACAAAAAACTTATCTCGACCGTTTTCCTATGCCAAAGAGTTGATATTATTATGACAGACAAAAACAATAAAATTCTCTATTTATATAGTAATGTAAAATCAGAAAAGTATTTTCTCCCAAAATTTAAAGTTAAAGACATCTATTTATTTCCTCTAGAAACTGCTAAAGAATTTAAAGTTGGAGACATCCTACCAATCGAAAAAAAGAAAGGATCCAAATAATTCTTTCTTTTAATTTAACTCTTTAAAATATAAAGTTCTTTCAACAACACGTTTTACATCAATTTCATTAAATGGCTTTCCTAACATATCAACAATTTGATAAGTAAAAGCTCGATCAATTGTCTCCTTAGAAGAATCTCCCGAAATAATTGATACTGGCATTTTTAAAAATAACCCATTATTTTTCATAAAGTCTAAAACTGCAAAACCATCTACTTTTGGCATATTTAAATCAAGCAATATAGCAACTATATTTTCATTATCTTTATTAGCATTAATAATACCAATAGCCTCTTCACCATTTTCAGCTACTCCTACATTATACGTTTCATTAAAAATTCTTTTTACAAAGTTTCTAACTATATTAGAATCATCAACGACAAGAATTGTCTTTTTATCATATGCTGTTCCAACCGGTACTGTTGACATTGTAGGATTATTTTGAGCAATAGAAGCAACTACTTGTGGTCTGTAATTTGAATCAGTATATTGCTTTACAATATTTGTTGCCTTTGTTACTTCATTTATTAATTCTGGATAGTGTTCATAAATATATAGAACATCTCCTGCTTTACTTTTTAATTCTTGATCATAAGCTAGTTCTGCTAATCTAGTAAAACCAAAATATTTAGCATCACTTTTTAAAGAATGAACATAAATTGCATAATTATTCATATCTTTTTCATTCTTATAAAATTCTAACTTAGCTAATTTTTCTTTAATACTAATTAAAAATTCTCCTATATTTTCATTATATGTTTCCATATCTCCAAATATTTCTAAACTTTTATTAATATCTACTCCATTTGCAATTAAGAAATTAATATCATACATACTTTCACCCTCGTTATCATAATCTATCATGATTATAACATAATTTTATTTTTAGACAAGAAAAAAAGTGAAAATTAAATTAAAGTTCACTTTTTATTATTTTCTTTTATTATAAATAACTGGATAATGATAATCAAATTTTTCTAAGCTTTCTACTTCTAAACTTCCCATTTCTTTTTTTCTTATACCTCGTGATGCTAAATGCTTTACATAAGATAACCATTCATCATCAGTTTCAAGCCATTCATATCCTTTTCTAACACCGCCTTCACATAATGCTATCATAAAATCTATATTATTATGACAAGCAGATTCAATTATAGGAATAGCTGCATCGCATGGCATAAATCCTAATAATATATCCGGTGAAGATATTGGCGTATCTTTGGAAAAACGCTGTCTTTTTAAAATTAAATTGGTTGGTTTATTCGTTGGAACAATTACTCTTGGATCATAAACTGTTATCGTACCACTTTTTTGACGTAGAGCTATTTTTGTTGCTAAGGAAGGGATGATGCCTCCAGCTACTTCGATTATATCACTGTCAAGTGCGAAGTGTTTTTCGATTAATTCAATAAAACCTAAATATATATTTTCATTATCTGGTATTAGACCAATTGCATCGTATATTTGTCTTAATATTGATGACCCATAATTTTTTTTACCTGGACGAGTTATTAAAGCTGCATTGTTCATTATATAATGCTTTTCTCTTTCTGTGTAATCTTCACTATGTTCTATTAAAAACTTCTCTATACGCTGACAGCATTCTTGGGGAGTTATATCTAACATATACAAATTAATCCTTTCTTAGTAACAAACTTATTAAAAATTAATTTTTATATTTTTGCTTATTAAATCGTATATTATATATTTATTTATATAATTCAAAAAATTAGCTTTATTATATCAGTATTTTGCTTTTTTTGCAAATATATTTTAAAAATTATTAATTAGTAAATTAATTTTTTACCAATTATACTGTTGTATATACTTTACAATATAAAATAATTACATACTAGTTTATACGTGCTTAGAGATATTTTCTGAAGTACTATATTTATAATTTCTTTCAATAATACCAAATAGTGATTCTATTTGCGGAACAAATTGAGTATTACCATAAGCCTTATATGTTGCTAACATATCTTTCATCGCATCAAACTCTGTTGCATTATCATATTGATAATCCGGTTCATTTCTATGTACTTGCCAAATGTAAAATGGTACACTCATACTTTTACACAATAATTCTTTTTTTATTTTTTTCATTGCAATATCTTTTGGAACATCATAACTCATAAAAATTAAACTTTTCTTTACCTCACAATATAAGGCATTAACTTCTGGGATTTGAAAAAATAGATGATTTTCTGTATCACGTAATGTGTCCATTTCTACTAATTCAAAATAACATGGTTCTATTTCTTTATGTTTTGCTGAGGTGCTTTGTAAATCTTGAGCTCCATCTACCTTAGCATACTCGCTTAACATTTCTGCTAAGCTAACATTACAATCCATAATTTCATAAACATTAGGATCTATTACATTAGGATTATCTTTAATCCACTCATTAATTCTTCCTATTTTTTTTGTTAAATCTTGAGTTTCATTTTTTATTTCTTCTATTTCCATATTTTTCTCCTTTTTAAATATTCTTAAGATTCTTATTTTCTATAATCAAAATAAAAATCTAGTATTCTTACTTGGTCTCCTTCTTCAGCACCTAATTCTTCTAATTTGTCATCAATTCCCATACGACGTAATTTCTTTGCAAAACGGTAAATTGCTTCTTCACTGCTAAATTTAGTCATTTTAAATATACGTTCAACTTCTTTTCCTGATACCACCCATACATCATCTTCTTTTTCAATCGTAAATGGTTCTTCTTTCTTAAACTTATATAAAATATGACTTTCTATTTGACTATCATCATATAGAGGATTAACTGGTAAAGTATCTAGTAAATCAGCTAATCTGTCTACTACTTTTTGAAGTCCAAAATTAGTAGCAGCACTTACTTCGAATACTTCACAATCAACCTGTTCTTTAAATTTTTCTAAATTTTCCTTAGCTCCAGGTAAGTCCATTTTATTAGCAATAATAATTTGTGGTTTTTCCAAAAGCTTAGGATTAAATTCCTTTAATTCTTTATTAATTAATACATAATCTTCATACGGTTCGCGCATCTCACTTCCACTCATATCAATAACATGAGCAATTATTCTAGTTCTTTCAATATGACGTAAGAATTTATCTCCAAGTCCTTCGCCTTCACTAGCTCCTTCAATCAAACCTGGAAGATCAGCAACTACAAAGCTGCGACCATCACTTGCTTTAGTAACTCCTAAATTAGGTGTTAAAGTAGTAAAATGATAAGCCGCTATTTTAGGCTTTGATTTAGAAATCATTGAAATTATTGTACTTTTCCCAACGCTTGGCAAACCAACTAAACCAACATCAGCTAGCATCTTAACTTCTATTTTTAAGGTCTTTCTTTCTCCCTCTTCGCCACGTTCAGAATAATCAGGTGCTGTATTTGTTTGTGTTTTAAAAGCTGTATTACCACGACCACCACGTCCACCTTTAGCAATTATTTCCTGCTGATCTTTTCTTGACAAATCAGCAATAATTAAGCCTGTATCTAAATCAGTAACAACAGTTCCTTGTGGTACCTTTACTATTAAAGGTTCAGCACCTTTACCATGTTGATTCTTTCCTCTACCATTTTCTCCCTTATCACCTTTAATAATTTTTTGATAACGAAGATCAAGTAAAGTATGAAGCCCTTCATCAACTTTAAAAATGATATCTGCTCCATGTCCCCCATTGCCACCATATGGGCCACCCATCTCTATAAATTTTTCACGACGGAAAGCAGTACATCCATCACCACCATTGCCAGCTTCTACTTTTATTACAACCTCATCTACGAACATATAACCAGCCCCTTTCAAAGTCCCTTTATTATATCAAATATCTATTTATTTGTCTATAACGTTTCACCAAATAAAATTAAAAGCACCCAATCTATAGATTGAATGCCATTCTAATCTAAATTAGTCTCATTTTTCACAGTAATAGTCTTCTGAAAAGTTTTATTTCTCTTATCAGAATCAATTGTTTTACCAGACACCTTCTCAATTTTAGGAGAATAAATCTCATATCCAAGATTAAGATGATGACTAAGAGCAATACTAATACTTTCTTCATCTGTAAAACCATTCCTTAAACAACCAGATAAATCTCTAGTAACGTTTTTTAAATCTGGACGATCACCAAAACCACGTACTGGAATAGTAATATTATAACCCAAAAAATTTCTAACAATAACATGATCAATAATAATACAAGCATCTGGTAAATAATAAGCAGCATTCTGATATTCTTTAAATAAATCAAAAACTTCAATCGAATCTTTTGGTAAATACTTAACAACATGCCTGTAATATATAAAACTATCATCCTGTATATTTACATCATAAGTGACATAATATTCATTAAAATTACCAGCAATATAGATTGAACAATCATTTTTAGATATAAATAAATCTACGATTTTTCCAATCTGCTTAAGTTCTTCAAGAGATTCAAAATGTCCTAAATCAAACATAAATGGTTTAGTCTCATCACAACAATCAGAACTAGGTATTAATCCTTCCATTTTTTCCATTAAAAACAACTCCTAATTTCATATTACAAATTATTTATCTCTTTATCAATAGTTTTTTTAAAGACTTGTTCCTATTATCATAATCTAAATCTTCTACTTTTTCAACTTCTGGACTATATATTACATAAGTTGGTTCAACATAATCAAATGCTTTCTTTATACTTTCACTATCTGTAAAACCATTTATTAAACATCTAGATAAAATACCAGCATATATATCAATATTTGGATTGTTTGCTATCATACCTACATCTCTAACTGGAATAGTAACATTATACCCTAAAAAATTTCTCGCTACAATTTTCAAATCAATAGAAGTTTTTTCATTACCCATAAGGAATATATATTGATTATCTTTTAAAGATATAGTTGATATATCAGGATTTCTCTGATAGGTTCTTCTTTCATATATAACACCATTACCATATACTTGTCCAACATAAGTTAAATAGTGCTTATCCGTTTTATAATGAAAATAGAAATGTCCATTATTATCTATCCATCTTCTCCCTGACATTCTACCAATCTTAACAATTTCTTCCAAAGATTCTATATACTCTGTATTAAATTCAAAAGAAAGCAACTGATCTTCTGAAAAATTATCAGAACTTTCTTTTAATATATCCTGTATATTCATTAAATTTATCCCCCTACCTTGTATAATTTCATTATATCATTTTTTTCGGATATAAACAAAATATTTATGAATATTCCAGAAAAACAGCAAAAATAAAAGAAACTTATTCAGCTTCTTTAACTTCTACTACTTTATTTCCTTTGTAATTACCACATTTAGGACAAACTCTATGTGGTTTAATCATTTCACCACAATTTGGACATTTTGTCATACCAGGAACTTCCATAGCATTGTGACTTCTTCTCATTCTCTTTCTTGTTTTTGAAACTTTACGGAAAGGAACAGCAAACATTTGAATGTCTAACTTCATCATATTATCACTCCTCTTTGTAATCTTTTAATAACTCACTAAACGGATTATTATCAGCTTTATTTAGCTCTTCTTCACTAATTAATCTCCATCCGTCCCCGTGAAATTTACTGAGATCTTCGACCTTAGTAAACTGTAAGGGGATCTCCAGTACAATATTTTCCCATAAAAACTGAAATATATCAAGTGTATTTTCATTTTTTTTGCAATTTTCTTCTAAAATATCATCATATTCTACTGATATTGGATATTCTAATGGTTCAAGCGAGATTGAATCTTCTAAAATTAACGTGCCACTTATTGTTGCTTTTATATAATCAACCATCTCATCTAAATCATCAACCGCTTCTCCCATATATACTTTTCCCGTTACTTGCAAATTTTCTACCTTTAAAACAGATGCTTCAGTCAAATACTCTTTTGGCAATGTATAAATACCATCAATACTTATTTCATCTACTGTTTGACTATGTAGTAAACTTAAATCAATATTCATAATTCACCTACCTAATAGCTAATTTATCATTATCTTCAACAATTTCAATTATACCATGATAATGTAGATCATTTCCAATACTCATAGTCGGTGAATTATTTAACCAAAGACGTATAGAATAATTCTTCTCCTCTAACGCACCAATTATGTCATTTTCTAAAACACCATTTTCTAAATCTGATAGTGTATATACACTATTTTTTCCATTACCAACTTTAATTGAAACTCTTAATAATTCTTTTGGAATTTGTTGTTCTGTACATAAATCTTTAATTATAGCATCAGCATCATCAACTAATTTAACCTTGTATTCAACAGGCTCAGTCAAATTATTCTTTACAGTAAATGTATAAGCAGCTGATGAAAGACCAACCGAATCAGAAACTGGGACTGCTTTAACTAACGTTACTTTAGAACCATTTTGTTCATGGAAAGTAATATCTAATGATTCTGAACTATATTCAATATCAGTTGCTCTACTAAAATGATAGTATATATTATAGGTTGCAACAACAGCAAGTATTAAAATTGCTAGAATAAAAATCGTGTTCTTAATAATTGCTCTTTTACGATTGTAATACATATAACACCTCATCTAAATAATGCTTTTTTAATAAAGCTAGTATTAAATACCAACTTGACATTTTACATTATAGCATACTTTTTTAACTATTGAAATGTTTTATATTTTTTACTTATAAATTCTGCTACTTTAATACCATCCATAGCCGCCGTTGTTATCCCTCCAGCATAACCAGATCCTTCTCCACATGGAAATAATCCTTTAATACTAGACTCGCCAAAATCATCTCTTGGTATTCTAATTGGAGAAGAAGTTCTACTTTCGATAGCACTCAAAACTGCATCATCAAAAGCATAACCAGCTATCTTTTTATCAAACACTAAAATTGCTTCATTTAAGGCTTCTATAATATAAGAAGGTAACACTTCATTTAAATTACCAAAAGTATATTTTCCTTTCATATTAGGCATAATGCTACCAAATTTAGAACTTACTTTATTATCTTTAAAATCTTTATATAGTTGAACTGGAATATTACCTTTTCCTTGCTTATAGGCAGCTTCTTCTAACTTTCTTTGATATCTTATTCCAGCTAATGGATCATTTCCAAAATCATTTGGAGATATAGTAACAACTAAAGCACTATTCGCATTTTTTTCATCTCTTTTATAATTACTCATACCATTAATAGCTAAACGTCCAACCTCAGACGAAGCATTAACTACAAATCCACCCGGACACATACAAAATGAATAAACTCCCCTATTTTTAGACGTTGTATAAGTTAATTTATAATTAGCTGGTGGTAACAATTTACTAAGTTCTTTACCATATTGTGCTTCATTAATTACCTCTTGAGGATGTTCAATACGAACCCCTATTGCAAATGGTTTAGCTTGTAGATTTAAATTGAATTTATTTAACATTTCAAAAGTATCTCTAGCACTATGTCCTATTGCTAAAACCAAACTATTACAATTAATTATCTCATTATTATTAACTTCTATTCCTTTAATTTCATTATCTTTTACTATCAAATCAGTAAGACAAGTATAATATCTAAACTCTCCACCCATACTAATAATTTTCTGACGAATATTTTTTATAACAGTTCTTAAAATATCAGTTCCAATATGAGGATGACTTAAATACTTTATCGCATCAGGTGCCCCATTTTCAACAAAGATGTCAAAAACTTTCTTCCCACGATTTAATCTATCTTTTACAAGAGTATTTAACTTACCATCCGAAAAAGTACCAGCTCCACCTTCTCCAAATTGAACATTAGTATTTACATCTAACTTACCAGTCCGCCAAAACTCCTCAATTACTTTTACCCGCTCATCAACTGGAGCCCCTCTTTCAATAATTATCGGTCTATAATTATTCTCTGCCAAAATATAAGCACAAAATAAACCAGCTGGACCGCTACCAACAATTATTGGTCTTTCTGTTAATACATCAGTTCCAGTTATTTCAAATAAATATTCTTCATTAGGCGTAACAATTATATCTAAAGATTTATTTTGTTTTAATATCTTATTTTCATTTATCAAAGAAACATCTACTTCATAAACATAATGAACATTATTTTTCTTTCTTGCATCAAGAGATCTTTTTACAATAGAATACTCAAGTATATCACTTCTTTTAATTCTTAAAGAACTAGCAACAGTAGTAATTAAATAGTCCCTATTATCTTTATCAATAGGAACTTTTACCTGTCTAATACGTAACATAACTCACCTCCTACTACTTATTCCCGCTAACATTCCACTTATCCAGGCAAAACTTAAGTTATAGCCACCACATTCACCATCAACATCTAATAACTCACCAATAATATATAAATTATCTTGAATAAGTGACTCCATTGTTTCTAAATTTACCTCTGTTAATGGCACTCCCCCACTACATACTTGGGCCATATCAAATGAATTAGTACCTACTATATCAACTCTAAAATTAATTAGCTTTGTAATTAATAATTTCTTTTCTTCTAAAGATAAACTAGACAATTTTCTAGTATCTGAAATATTACAAATATTTAAAATTACTTTTACTAATTTATTATTTAAAAGTCCCTCTAACAGCTCAGAAACACTGCGATCTTTAACTAACTTATTTCTTTCTTCCAACCAAGCTAAAGGATCACCTATTACAAAAGGCAAAAAATTTATAAGGACATAATCTTTTTTATTTTCATTTAAATCTCTACTAATAAAACGACTTAAATTAAAAGTACAAATACCACTAATACCATATTCAGTTAACTGAATTTCTCCTGTTTCTTCTTTTATTACTTCATTATCAGAAATTAAAGTTAATTTAACATCACTTCTAATACCATTCCAATCTTTAAAATATTTTTCTTTTCCTCTTAATTGAACTAAAGCTGGAAGTACTTCAATAATTGAATGACCAAAACGTTTTACTAAATTATAACCATTACCATCAGATCCACTCTTAGGAAAAGCTTTTGATCCTGTTGCGATAATTAAAGCATCAGCCTTAATTGTTTCCTTGTTGTAATGAATAATAAAAAAATTATCTTTTCTATAAACTTCATCAATATAAATATCATTTCTTATTTCTACTCCTACTCTTTTAGCCTCAGTTACTAAAGCATTTCTAACACTAACAGCTTGATTAGAATATGGATAATAATAGCCATTCTTTATTTTAGGAACAATACCTATTCTATTAAAAAAATCCATTATTTCTTGTTCGTTTTTAGAAGTAATTATTGAATCTAAACATTCTCTATTACTACTATTATAATGCCTTAAATCTTGATCAGAATTAAAGTAATTACATCTTCCATTACCAGTAGCCAATATTTTTTTACCACAAACTGAATTTCTTTCAAATAAAATAACTTTATTATAATCTGTTTTAGCATAAATAGAAGCAACTAATCCTGATGCTCCTCCCCCAATAATAACAATTGTTTTCATAATATCACCGCTTTCAGTATACCATGTATAATTCTAAACATAAAGATTTTCCCAAAGGAAAAATAAAAGAGAATACTACTCTATCCCCTTTTACTATTAATAATTATTTCTACCATATTTTTAATCTATCATTTTTATCAACAAACATTGGATTATTTTTAGAAACATTATATACTTCATAAAATTTATCAGTTGATGCTAAAGTAGCATTTACTCTATATTTACCAGGTGAATGTGTATCTGCAAGTAATAACATCTTTGTATACTCATCAGTTGACTTTTCAATAAATAACCTAGCAAAACTCTCATACATAGATTTAAATTCTTCTTTTGATGCTTTCTTTCTAGTCGCAATATCACTAATACATGATATAGCCCCTAAGTCAGCAATATTTTCATCTACTGTTAATTTTCCATTTAAATAGTTCCCAGAAATAACTTCATATTTATCATAATAATCGATTACTTTTTTCTGAAGTCTCTCATAATTTTTAATATCTTCTTTAGTCCACCAATTAACCAAATTACCCTTCTCATCAAATTTAGCCCCATTTGAATCAAATGCATGAGTAATTTCATGAGCTATTATCATACCAACAGTTCCTAAATTTTCATAATAGTCTTTGTCAAAATCAACTAAATTAATCATTGCCGCTGGAAAGTTAATTGAATTATCTTGTGGATTATAGTAAGCATTAACAATAGTCTCTCTCAATCCAAAAGACGATTCATTACTTTGTAATCTTTGATATTCATAATCAGATCTTGCCTTTAATATAGCTAAAATATTTTCTATTAATGTATTACTATTAGATAAATTATAATTATCTGAATATCTAGGATAATTAGAATCAAGTCCAATATTTACCTTAATATTTTTAGCCTTAGTAATGGCTTTTTCTCTAGTAGATTTACTTAACCAATCTAAATTTTTAAGACTATTTTCATAATAATTTAAAATATCATTAATCATCTCTTCAATATAACTTTTAGCCTCAGTACTTAAATATTTTTGATCATACTGATAATCGATATCATATTGAAATAAATTTAAAACTATATTTCTTGCTAACTCCTCAGTAGAAGTTTGACCAACTATTCCTAATTGTTCATTTTCTAAGTCATTAGCAATTTTAGCATAATCATCAGTTAAATACTGACAATATGTTTGAAGTATCTTTAATTTTACACTTTCTTTTAAAACATCTAAATTATCATTAGTTAAAGAAGCATTAATTGCCTCATAATTACCTCTATCTAAAATACTTATTTTTACATTATCAGGAATTATATCAAAATAAGTTGAATCTAAATTACTATATATTTTTTTTAGTTCATCTTTAGTAACTATATTATACATATTTTCAACATCATTAAAGTAATCAGACATCTTAGATTCTTTAGCAATACTAGTATAATAATCCATTATCTTTTGAGATACATCTCTAGCTTTCTCTTTATCATAACCATATAATTTTAATAACTTTATTCCATATTGTTTAACAAGTGCTCTAGGATATAAGTAATCATTATCTACATAGTAATCACTAGGAGAAGAAAAATCAAACTTAACTGGATATAAATAAATCATATTTTTAGATGTATCTTTAAAATCAGCAGCAACTGTCATAGATGTAAACACCGATACTCCTAAATCGTTTTCTACAATAATTGCTTTACTTATAAAATCTTTAATGTTAGAAGATCCATCAATTAAATTTAAATAATAAGTTAAAGTTGATAATCCACTATTATTTCTAGTCGTCGTATTAATTACTTGATTATATAAAATTGTCATATTAGGATTAGCATTTGTCTTAATTAAATCTGAAATTATTGCCTTTACCTGATCATCTACTTTATCTTGACTATCTTTAAAAAATCCCCAATAATATTCATCATCATTTAATTCATATTTTGAAATAATATCTTCATTAATGTAACTATAATAATCATCAGTTAATTTATTATTTGCTAAAGAGCAACCAGTTAATAATATAATTAGTAAGGCTATTAATATCTCCTTTATATATTTCATATTAAGCCCCAAATAAAACCTTTTCAGATTTAAATTTCTTAATTAAAAAATATAACATAATAACTATATATACTAAAGTTGATCCAATAGTAAGAAATAGATTTAAATAGTTTATATTTCCAGAATATAAATCCATTAAAATAGTTGTATGACTAAGTATTGGTATTAAGTAAAATGCTATTGTCGAAGAAATATTTATGTATGATAGTATCATTGGTGCAATACAAACTATTTGAAGAATTTGACCAGCAGCCTGTGCTTCTTTATAAGTCTTTGCAGAAGATGTTAACACAATTGCAATTGCCCCAATTAAGAAAGAAGCAACAATACAAATTATTATTCCAAAGAATATTGCCCCAAAAGTAATACTAAATCCTTCATAAACTTCATACATATTTCTAGCAATAGAAAAACTTATTAAAGTTAGAATAAAACCAATTATTGAAGAAAAGATACCAATTATTACAGTTGCTATATACTTTCCTGTTATAAGTTCAGATGTTGTTATTGGTAAAGTTAAGATCGTCTCTAAAGTACCATTTTCTTTTTCTGTTGCAATAGCAGAAGTTGCCATATTAACTGCTGCCATCGCAATCGCCATAATAATATATGTAAATGAAATATCCATAACCATATCAATCATCATACCATCAGTAGATATTTCTTCTCCATCAGGTGTTTTCATTTCATAAGTTATCTTACCATAAACGATCTCCGGATCAATATCTTCACCTTTTAAATATAAATCACCTAAATATTTATTATAGGCATCTAAATAGGAAATTGCATAACTTCCAGCAGGAGAAGCCATAATATCATCACTAGAATATATTATATATATGTTTTTTTCTTGATTAAAATCAATATAAGTTTCAATTTCCCCCTTATTATAAGCCTCCTTCATCTCACTAATATTTTTATAATAAGTTGGTACAAGACGATATTCATTCAGAATACTTTTTTCAGTACTATTAAGTTCATAATTAACTCCAATATTATATTTAACACTTTCACTACCAACCATAGAATCTTCCATTTGTCCAAATAAGAAAATAAAAAAGGCAATTATAAAAGGAAATCCAAAAATTATAAAAATTGTTTTTTTATCCCTAAAAATAGAACGCAATTCTTTTTTTATAGTTATTATTATATTACTTTTCTTCATAACTACCTCCTATTAAAGCAAAAAAACCATCTCTTAAATTAGTTGTATTAGTTTGTTTTCTAATCTCTTCTGGTGTTCCTATCGCAATAACACTGCCCTTATTAATCATGACAATCTTATCACAAATATTTTCTGCTTCTTCCATATAATGTGTTGAATACAAAATACACTTATTATTCTTTTTCTCTTCTTTTACAAAATCTAAAATTACTTTACTAGATATAACATCAAGACCACTTGTTGGTTCATCTAAAATATAATATTTAGGATTATGAACTAAGCATCTAGAAATACCAGTTCTTTGATACTGTCCAGTTGAAAGTGTCTCAATACGTTGATGTTTAAAACTCTCCATTCCAAAACGTTTAATAATAGCATTTATCCTATCATCTAACTTATTTTTTGGAATATCATAATATTCACCACACATTTTAAGCAATTCATATGGAGAAATATCTTTATATAATTTTGTATTTCCAGTTAAAAAAGCAATTTTTTTCTTTATCGCTATTTCATTTGTTTTATAATTTTCTCCATCTATTATTATTTCTCCCTCAGTTGGTGTCATTATTCCTGCTATCATACGCAACAAAGTTGTTTTACCAGCTCCATTTGGTCCAATTATCCCAACAATTTCCCCTTCTTTAGCCGTAAAAGAAATATTATTATCAGCCAAAAAAGAAGCTGTTTCTTTTTGATTAATTTTCTTTTGAAATTGCTTAGAAACATTTTTTACTTCTAACATTTTCATTCTCCTCATCTTTATCTTTTTCTTTATAATAACATTTTTCTAATATTATTAAAATATTTTAAAAAAAATTTATATAATTTTACCTAAAAAAATCATTTCTCAATCTAAGAAATGATCTATATTGTTAATATTATCAAATAAAAACTCTTGGTACTCTATTAGATATTGTACTTAATATTTCATAATTAATGGTATGACATTGTTCCGCAATTTCTTCTAATGTAACATTTTTATTATCCCAAATATATACATCATCACCTACTTTAATATTAGCTATATCTGTTACATCAGCCATAAAACTGTCCATGCAAATATTTCCAATTATCCTACATTTTTGATTATTTATAACAACATAGCCACAATTTGAAAGATTTCGTCTTAAACCATCAGCATATCCAACAGGAATAGTTGCAACTTTAGTCTTTTTAGTTGTAATATATGTTTTAGAATAACTTACTGCTATATTTTCCGGCAATTCTTTTAAAAATACAATTTTTGATTTTAGTTTACAAATTGGCTTTAAGTTTATTTTATTATTTACATCTTTTGTTGGTTCATATCCATAAAGAATAATGCCTGGTCGCACCAAGTTTGTTGAATCAGATAAATAGCTTAAAATTCCTGTAGAAGCTAATGCATGAATATATTTTATATTATCTATTTTTTTCTTAATAATCTTTATCGCTGAATCAAATATTTTTAATTGTTTATTAGTAAACTTTTTATCACTGTCTGCTGAAGAAAGATGCGTATAAATCCCTTCTACTTGAATACATTTATTTTTTATAATTTTATCAAGAAAATCTAGTAAATCTTCTAAAAAAATACCAGTTCTAGACATACCTGTTTCTATTTCAAGATGAACTTTTATCTTTTCTTTTCTATTTATTAATTCATTTAAAAACTCAATAGAACTTAAGCCAATAGCAATATCATATGTAACTATTTTATCTATCTCAGAAATTGCCGGTTGATTCAAAACAAATATTTCATTTTTAAATCCTAGCTTTCTTAAATCTACCCCCTCATCAACAGTGGCAACTCCAACAATAGTAAAATCTTTTATAACAGTTAAACATTTATTAATATATGTTCCATAGGCATTAGCTTTAATTATTGGCATTATCTCCTTATTACCTATATATTTTTTTATTTCATTAACATTATCTTTAAAAGCATTTAAATCAACTTCTAAAACAGTTGATCTTGTAATCATAAAAATCTCCTCTTAAATAAATTTTATATATCATTTAATTTTTATGATTACTTAATACTAATTATTCAAAAAAATATATTAATTAAAAAAAGATTGAAAAAATTACTTATCTCAATCTTTTTAATTTTTAATGTAAGACTTTTATATATAATAAAAAGACAATAAGTCTAGTAAAATGTAATTATCCAAAAAACATTTTTATTAGAAAGGACTTATTACTATGACAAGTATATCACATTATCAACATAGTTTAAATACTAAATATTATGCTGCTTTATTATATAGAAACGGAAATCGTTTGTAAGAGATATAAATGCCCTAAAGCATCTCTTATGCGTTAGAATAAAAGGTTTGATAAAACTAAGAACTTATTAATCGATAAATCTCATAAACTTCTATCAAAAAATCCTAACACTTATAAAAACTGATAATGATCAAGAATTTACTTACACTATGAAAACAGATAAAACACATTCTTGAGATAACCTTTTAAATAAATTAGGTATAACTGCTTAAACCCAGAGCTCCTAGACATAATAATAAAGTAAAAAGAAGTCATAAAAATGATCAACAAATATTCTATTAATATCTTAAATTCTATTCTTATGATGATTTATTAAAACAAATGAACACATATCTTAAACGTTCCAACAATATTCCTATGCAATCATTGAATTGGCTTTCTCCACTTGAGATGAGACAAAAATTATAAAAAAAAACAATATTCAATAATTACTAATTAACTATATAATATCGCTTTTATTTTTTATATAAATTTTGTCTAACATCATTTACAATTATACAATGAAAAAAGAAACAATGACTTTTATTGTTTCTTTTATTTACTTTTACTTTCATGTTCCAGTTGCATATTTGTAATAATATCATCTTGTTTCATACTAATAAGTTCTGCATTTATACCTTTTGCTTCTAAATAATTTTGTAATTTTTCCATGACTATTTCTGATTTTGCTATTTGTTCATTAATTGACATATATTCTACTTTATATGAATCAAAGTCACGAATTAATTCTTCAGCCTCTTCTTTTGTTCCGTAAATACCAGCTAGGGTTTCTTTTAGGCTAGAAATATCCCCTGTATCATGAACTTTTTTAAATTCATCTGGACCAATAACTTTCATTAATGAACTGCCTAACAGTCCATCTAGTGTTGCCGGATTATAATCAAAATAATATTTATGCATTAATGATAATAGATTATCGCCAATTTCTTCATTGGATACTCCAACTGTAGAACTTGGAATACATTCTAAAACATCATTATAATCATGACTATGAGCGCCATATTCACCATCTTTTATATAACTATATTGGATTGGATAATCTTTAGTTATTTGGCTTTTGTCTGAATAGTACTTTCTTACAATTTTCATTTCTAATCTTGTGTCATGTGCAATTTCAATTTTAGGTGTAACTGTTGATTCATAGTTTCCTTCAGCTAAATAAGCTTGAATTAGTATATTTTCAGACATTGGTTTATCATATTTAGCTTCATAATATTTTTCTAACATTTCTTTTATTTTAGGATTTACTTCTTTACGATTTATATCACTTTTTTCATCCAGATAATTTTCAACTTGTAAATCTATTAGTGAAATTAGTCTTATAGCATCATCTTCTGTTCCATAAATTTCTGCAAGAGCTTTAATAATAGGAGAAATATCGCCATTAAAATATGAACTAATCATTTTCTCTGCACCTAATATTTCAATAAGAATTTTTGTAGCTATAACTGTATCGTTATATGCGACGCCTGCTGAAGGAGGATAATATTCTTGGGTTAATAGTTCAGTCATTCCCTCTTGATAGCGATAGCCAAGAGATGAATCTACTGGTATACAAAGTGAATGAGTTATTTCATGTAGTAAAATATATTCATATGAGTTATGTATTACGTTTTCATAACAGGCATCAGGTTTTTCTAGGTTATCATTCATCTTAATTGTTGAACTTTGAAAATTCCAAGTACCACTATATTTTTTTGCTCCTGTTGTAATTTTTAAGTGACCATTTGAATATTTAATCCAATCTTTATTGATATATTTTCCTTGATCTTCTATTAAAGCATCAGCAACTTTTAAAACAAGAGCTTTATCTAAATCTGATAAATTAGCATTACTATCAATAATAGTACTATAGTCTTCAAGGGTAGTTGCTGAAAAGTTTTCTCTTGCTTCAGTACAATAATTCATCACTGCATATGTATTTTGTATAGAATTTACATTTAACATTGTCATAAACATATTGATAGAGACAATTCCTGCAGCAAGAAGTCTCATAATTCTAGTTTGTTTTAGATCACTATCTTCAATTCTATAAAAATAGCTTGTAGAATTATCATTATATCTAGCTAAGAGACTACTAATATTTTCATTATTTACAAATTTTCCATTTTGTTTAAAGAACTTTAAACGAGATACTTTGTCAAAATATAATTGATACTTTTCATCGTTTATATCAACATCAGTTATATAAACATGATTTATAGCATCTTTTGAAATCATTATGTATCTTGAAATATCATTCATAAGTGCTTTTTCTTCGTCTGTTAAGAAATATTCTTTATTATCATAGATCTTTTTATATTCTAATTGACCATTATTAAGAATATACTTATATAATATATCATTCAAAGTAAAACTTGCTATTTCCATAATACACCTCTTTATTTTTAGAATATCATAAAAATAAATAAGAATAAAAAATAATTACAGTATTTTACATTTTTTATATAAAAAAATAATAGTTAAAGATATATTTATATTTGATGATTAGCTATAATTATAATAGATGATTAGCTATAATTATAATAATAATATAAATCTAATTAATACTTGGCAATTTTGGATTATTTTATATTTAATGGCGAAAGTTATATTTGCTTACAATTTTAAAAAAGCAAATAAAAATATGAAAAATGCTGGTTCTCTTACTATTTTATTATAATTATATACTGGTATTTTATCTTTATTAATGACACCTATATTTGAATTTAAATTATAAAACCCCAATTGAGTATAGAACTCAACTAGGGTTTAAATAAATCTTTTTAAGTGTCTACTTTTTATT
>CALVRD010000010.1 GCA_944358435.1 uncultured Bacilli bacterium
GAAGTGGCTCAACTTGGTAGAGCACTTGGTTTGGGACCAAGGGGTTGCAGGTTCAAATCCTGTCTTCCCGACCATTTGAAATTAAAGCGTTGAAAATCAACGCTTTTTGTTATGCTTTATGATATGGATAAAATATAAAAATTCACTAAATTACTTAGTGAATTTCTATTAATTAATATTAGAGATTAATTGAAAACTCTGATAGTACCTTGAACAGCATTAAGTGCTAAAGGATCTCTTATAGCTAAAAATGCAAAGGCATAATGTTGATTTGGATTTAAATCTTTAACTTGTATGCATATTGCTGTTGGAGAAGGTGGTGATGTGTAGTACTTTACGAACTTTCCTGTACTCATATTATATACACCTATTCTCATTTTAGTACCAGTTTGTTCAACAGGTTGAATACTATAATCTAAATACAAAATTCCACTACTATTTGGTAAGAAGTAATAATTTGTATATAGCCAGTGTTGACGAACTTCGATTAGGTTTCCATACTAACCTCCAAACTTTAAATCCCACAAATAAATTGGCTCTTCAATAGAACGTAAAGATCCATTCAAAACATCACTTGGATTTTCATAAAATTCACTTGGTGCAGAACTAGGTAGTTCTGTAATTGTAATGCTTTCATCGTTTTCATTATTATCTAAGCTCTTTGCACTAACTGTAATATTACCTAAGAACAATACTGATATCATCAATAATAAAACTATGATGCTTTTTTTCACTTATAACACCTCCTTTCATCTTTAATCTATTATAAATATAGATTAAAAGCACTTCTAAAAATAATTTTAATAGAATATTATTAATATCAAAAAATCCAATTAATGTAATCCATTTAAGCACTTCTATTAGTAAATTAGATATTAATAATATTTGGAATAAATTACGATTATTTTTTGTATTAGAAAATGAATAATAACTAATTAAGATTGTTAATAATATATTTTCTACTATATTTCTTAGCATATAATTAATACTATTTTTGTTAAGAATTTTTTGCATATTGAAATATGGCATAAATGATATATTATTAACATATTGATATAAATATTTATTATCACTGATGTGAATATAATATATAAAATAACTAATAAACGCTATTAGTAGTACTAGAAGTATTATTGAATTACGAATTAGCATTTTATTATTTTGTTTTTTCTTAATATTTGTTAAGGTATTTAATAATATATTTGCATCTTTTTTTTCATTTGTATTAATATATTCACCACTCATTAATTCTAAAGTAGTTACTTCTAGTTCTTTTGATAAAAATTTTAGAAGTGAAATATCTGGTAATTTAATCCCATTTTCCCATTCGGAAATTTTTCCACTATTAATGTTTAATCGTCTGGCTAAGTCTTTCTTTGTTAAATTTTTCTTAATTCTTAAATTATGAATAAACTCGCCGACTTTTTTTGCATCCATTTGAAATATCATCTCCATATCAACATAATTATAAATAGAATTTTGTCGAAAAATCAATCTACGGAACGTAGAAATATTAGTATAGCTTTATTTTAAAAGGAAAATTTTACCAATTTTTTTAAAAAGATTTAATAATATGATAAAATTTGCTAAAAAAACGGATCTATTATGTAATTTTATATTCAATTTAATTTAAAGAAAGTAACATTTATTTATATGGACATATTAAATGTGTTGTTTCATAAAATTAATTAGGTGATGTTGGTGAAGTTAACTAAAATTTTAGTAGGTATAATGATTTGGATGTTGTTATGTCCAACAGTAAAAGCACTAGATAATTCAAAATCTAGTGTTGTAATGGATATGGATAGTGGAAGAGTTTTATATCAGAATAATATTAATGAAAGAAGACTTATTGCTTCGACTACAAAAATATTAACGGCAATTATTGTAATTGAACGTGGTAATTTAGATAGAGAAATAGAAGTGGGAAATGAAATATTAAAAATGTATGGAACCAATATCTATATTGAGGTTGGTGAAAAAATTAAAGTAATTGATTTATTATATGGATTATTATTAAGAAGTGGTAATGATGCTGCGGTTGCTTTAGCAGTAGCAACTTCTGGCAGTGAAGAAAAATTTGTGGAAGAGATGAATAATAAAGCAAAAGCAATTGGTATGAAAAATAGTACTTTTTCAAATCCACATGGATTAGATGAAGAAACAAAAAATTATTCAACTGCTTATGATATGGCCTTGTTAATGAAGTATGCTTATCAAAATAAGACTTATCGAGAAATATCGTCTACTAAAAAATATATAGCTAGTACGGAAGGTAAGACGTATCTTTGGTATAATCGTAACAAATTACTAAGTAATTATGAATATTGTACTGGAGGTAAAAATGGATATACTCCTAGTGCTGGAAAAACACTTGTTACAACTGCTTCAAAAAATAATCTTAATTTAGTTACTGTATCATTAAATGATGGTGATATCTATGGTACTCATAAAAATCTATATGAGAAATTTTTTGAAAAATATAAGAATTATAAAATAATTGATAAAAAAAATTTTTATATTGATCCAACATTTGTTAATGAAAGGTTATATTTAAAAAATGATTTTTATTATCCATTAGCTGAAGATGAAATAGATAAAATAAAGACAGTAGTAAACATTAATAATAGTAAATCTACAAGACGAGGAAAAATTACTATATATTTAGATAATAAAATAATAGGTACTGTTCCTATATATTGTAAAAAAGAACAAAAAAAAGAAGAGAACTTCTTTTCGAAAATAAAATCATTATTTACTAGATAGTCTAAAGAAATTATAACTAGGTAAACATAAAAATCTTATTCCAATACCATTTGTTCCAATTCCACTAGAAATATATAATTTAGAGTTTTCTAGATCATAGTAAGTTTCATTATATTTAAGGGCACCTTTAATTTTATATGGGGTACCTCCCCATGGATAGTTGATACTATTATTATGAGAATGACCGGCTAAAAACAAGTCGGTTTTATATTTATCAATAATTTCATCGACTAAATCAGGTTCATGCATTAAAGCAATTGTATAAATATTAGAATCGTATGTTTCCATAGAAAAATAACTATAAGCTTTATTAATATCACTTTCATTTTTTAGCATACTAGAAATACCAACAAGTAAAATGGGTTTAGTTGAGTCATTGTAAATTAAGTCATAATCATTATTTAAAATTGTAAAGTCACTTTGATTAAAGATTGTCATAAAATTTTCTTCATCTTCTTCGCCGGAAATGGCATATTTACCAATATTAGCATTAATATTAGATAATTCTTTAATTAAAAGTTCTTGTTCTTCTGATTTTAACTTATAACTTTTATCAATTAAATCACCTGTAAAAACAATTAAATCAGGTTTTCTTAAATTAATGGATTTTACTAATTCTTTTACTTCATCAATAAAAATAGTTGTACCATAATGGAGATCAGAAAATTGAATTATTTTTATTCCATCAAAACTATTGGGGATTTTATTATTAATTATTCTTTCTTCTTTTACAATAATTTTGTTTGTAGAAATATATTTATTAAATAGATAAAATAATCCAATAATAGTAGAAATTATAATAATAATTTTAAATATAATTATAAATATTTTCTTTTGTTTATATCGACGTACTTGATTATGAACAGTTTTTTGTTTTTTTTGATTAAGTTCTTCGCGTGTCATATTATCACCAATTATATTGTATCATGTATAATTCTAAACATAAAGATTTTGAAGATTAAAATTTTTCAATTAACGTTGTCATGTGATATTAAAATATTCTTGAATAATCAGTAAAATATATATAAAATAGTAATTGGTAGTAATAAGTTTATATATATAGATATGGGATAGATAGGAGAAGAAAATGAAAAATAAAATACTAATCATTTTAATAGCAATTTTAACTTTAACATTATATGGTTGTGGTAAAGAGGAAACTTTTAAGGAAGATTTATTAAATATAGATTATGATGTTACGGGTAATGAGGTAACTCTTAGTCAATATGAAACAAAAAATCCTGTAGTGGCTTTACATATTGAAAATTATGGATCAGTTGTAATGGAACTTTATCCAGAGATTGCTCCAAATACTGTAAATAATTTTATTTATCTTGTAAAAACTGGTTTTTATGATGATAATACATTTCATCGATTAGTTCCAGGATTTGTTTTACAAGGAGGGGATCCAACAGGTACTGGAACTGGAGGACCTGGTTATCAAATAAAAGGAGAATTTTCAAAAAATGGTGTTGAAAATAATCTAAAACATACTAAAGGTGTTGTTTCTATGGCAAGATCAGGGTACTCAAATGATACTGCTGGTAGTCAATTCTTTATTATGTTAGATGATGCTAGTTATTTAGATGGAGATTATGCCGCTTTTGGAAAGGTAATTGATGGTTGGAATAATATTGAGCAAATTGTAGAAAATGAAATAGTTAGTGATCAAGAAAGTGGTAAATTAAGAACAAATTTAAAACTAAAAAAGGCAATAGTAGACTTAAAGGGTAAGATATATGAAGAACCAGAAAAAAACTCAACTAGTTATGGTAAAAATTAAAAGTATAAAAACTATTGAATTATAACAAAATTTACGTTATAATTACAAAACAGATGCGATGAATCTGAGGAGTAAATATTTATTCTTATTTAGAGAGTTAATGGATGGTGAAAATTAACTAAGATTAATATTGAAGGTAGCAGAGGAGCTTAATTTCTGAAATTTAAGTAAGTTATTCCGGGTAATTCCGTTAAAAAAATAAGCTATCTATGATAGAAAATAAGGTGGTACCACGAACAGTTCGTCCTTTGGGATGAGCTGTTTTTATTTATAAAACTTATGAAAAGAGGTAATTATATGAATAAAGTAGAGTTGGAATTTAAACAATATACTAATAATTATTTAAGTTATGGCGAAATGATAGCTTTAAAAATTTCTCATACGAAGCGTGTTGCTGAAATATGTTTGGAAATTGCTAGAGGATTAAATCTTTCTTCAGAGGATATTGAATTAGCCTATATATGTGGTTATTTACATGATATTGGTCGGTTTGAACAGTGGAAGAGATATCAAAAATTTAACGATTCACAAAGCATTGATCATGGTGACTTAGGTTATAGCATTTTACGTGAGAATGATTTTATAAATAAGTTTATTGAAAACACTTTAGATAAGGAAGTTATTCTTAGTAGTGTTAAATATCATAATAAATATAAAATACCTGATGATTTAACTGACAGAGAAAAGCTTTTTACTAATATAGTTAGAGATGCTGATAAGATTGATATTTTATATGAATATACTATTGGGAAGATTAAAATAAATCTAGATGATTCAAAAATGACTGATAAAGTATTTGAAAATTTTAAAAATCATACAATAATTAGTTTAAAAGATAGGAAAACTAAGGCAGATGCTTTAGCAATATCTTTAGCTTTTCCTTTTGATATTAATTTTTCTGATAGTTTAAAAATATTAAGAGATAAAAATTATTTAAATATAGAAATAGATATGTATTTAAAAGAAGCTATAAGTGAAGAGTTGAAGGAACAATTAGAATTAATACGAGGCGAAATAAATAATTATTTTAAGGAAAGGATTGATTAAAATGTTAGATAAGAAATATAACGCACAAGAAAAAGAAACAAAATGGTTGAATTATTGGAATGAGAATAAGGTATATGAATTTAAACCTGATCAAAGAGAGGTGTTTTCAATTGATACACCACCTCCAACTGTAAATGGTAAAATTCATATAGGACATATTTTTTCTTACTCTCAAACAGAAATGATTGCAAGGTATAAGAGATTAAGAGGATATAATATTTTCTATCCATTTGGATTTGATGATAACGGGTTACCTAGTGAAAGATTAGTAGAAAAAGAACAAGGAAAAAAAGCCCATGAAATAGGTAGGGAAGAATTTTCTAAATTATGTTACCAAACTACTGATAAATATGAGGAAGAATTTCAAGAATTATTTAGCAAAATGGGAGTGAGTACAGATTGGAATATTCATTACAAAACTGTTAGTCCTTCTACAATAAAAATTAGTCAGACATCATTTTTAGATTTAATTGATAAAGGACATTGTTATCATAAAGAAAGTCCTGCATTATGGTGTAATGAATGCTTAACTTCTATAGCACAAGCAGAACTTGAAACAAAGACGATAAAAACTACATTTAATTATATAAATTATTCTACAACTGATGGAGAAACATTTACTATTGCAACTACAAGACCAGAACTTATTCCTGCAATAGTTTGTGTATTTGTTAATCCAAATGATGAAAAGCATAAGCATTTAATTGGAAAAACAGCACACATTCCAGTAATTGATGTTGAAGTTCCTATTATGGCTGATGAAAAAGTGGCAATAGATAAAGGTACTGGAATTGTTATGTGTTGTACTTTTGGTGATCAAACAGACATAGAATGGTGGAAAAAATATAATTTACCATTAAAATATATTTTTACTGAAGATGGAAAAATCATTGATTCCGTACCAAACTATGGTGGTATGAAAATTAAAGAAGCTCGTAAAAAAATAATTGAAGATTTACAAGCTGGTGGTTATGTTGTAAAAATTGAAGAATTGGAACATGAAGTACAAACACATGAAAGATGTGGTAAAGAAGTAGAATATTCTGTTATGAAACAATGGTTTATAGATATTATGAACCATAAGGAAGACTTCTTGAAAATTGGTAATGAAATTAAGTGGCATCCTGAACATATGCACAATAGATATGATGAATGGGTTAATAATGTTGCGTGGGATTGGTGTATTTCAAGACAAAGATACTTTGGCGTTCCATTCCCTGTTTGGTACTGTAAAGATTGTGGTGAACCAATTTTTGCAAGAAAAGAAGACTTACCTGTTAATCCATTAGTAGATTCTCCAAGAGAAGATAAATGCTCTAAATGTGGTTGTAAGCAATTTGTTCCAGAAACAGATGTAATGGATACTTGGGCAACATCTTCTGTAACTCCTTTAATTAATATGAGATATGGTCAAGATGAAAATTATGAAGATATTTTAAAACCAATGAGTTTAAGAACAAATGCTTCAGAAATTATTAGAACTTGGGATTTCTATACAATCGTAAAATCATTCTATCACTTCGGGCAAAGACCTTGGGATAATGTAATGATTTCAGGATTTGTTATGGCTAATAAGGGAGAAAAAATTAGTAAGAGCAAAGGAAATAGTAAAGTTGAACCAATTGATTTAATTGCACAATATTCTGCTGATGTAATTCGCTATTGGGCAGGTTCTGGAAGACTTGGCACTGATATAGTATTTAGTGAAGAAACTTTATTAAGAGGTAAAAAATTAATTAATAAAATTTGGAATGTTTCTAAATTTATTGAAATGCACTTAGCTGATTATGAAGATAAAGAATTTAATGATTATGAATACATTGATAAATGGATTTTAGGAAGTTTTCAAGAAATGGAAAAAGGATTTATTAAATATCTAGATGAATATGAAGTTGGTTTAGCATTAAATCACCTAGAAAAATTCTTCTGGAATTTCTGTGATAACTATATTGAAATTGTAAAACATAGATTATATAGACCTGAAGAATTTGGAGATATTCCTAGATATTCTGGACAAAAAACAGTTTATACAATTCTTTATAAATTATTACAAGACTTTAGTATCTTCTTCCCATTCATTACAGAAGAAATATATCAAGAATTATATAAAGATCAAAAATCAGTTCATATTACTGAAATTAAACCATTAGAATTTAACTTTGAATCTGAAATAAAAAATGGTGACTTAATTATGAATATTATAAGTCAAGCAAGAGGAGAAAAAACAATTAATAATGTTTCATTAAAAACTCCAATTAAAAATTTAGATTTAAGATTAAATAAAGAATTAGAAGATGCAATAAATGCTTCAATTAAAGATTTTAAAGCAACTTTATTTATTGAAAACTTAAATATTAAATTAATTGATAATGATTATGAAGTAAATAATATAGAATTAGATTTAGAAAATATTGATTAAAAATAGGCATAGATTAATTTCTATGCTTTTTATTTTATGGTGACATTTATAGTGACAAGTGTTATAATTTGCAAAACATTATGATATGAATTAGAGGACAAAAGAATGAAGATTACAGATAGTCTTGAAAGAGAAGTTATTGCATTTTTAAATACAGATGGGGGTAATATATTTATTGGTGTTGATGATAAAGGAAATATAGATTTATTGCAAAAAACAATAAATGATAGATTAAAGGATAATATTATGCCTTCAACATTAGGATTATTTGATGTTGTAAATGAAAATGATGAAAAAAAGTATATACAAATTGTTATAGCAAAAGGAAGTGAAAGACCATATTATTTAAGAGGTAAGGGGATGACACCAGATAGTTGTTTTATTGGAATTGGGTCTTCAGTTGAAAGTATGAATGGTGAAACAATTCTTAGTTTATTTTTTAAAAGAGCAAGAAATTCGTTGAAAAACATCAAATCACCTAAACAAGATTTAGAATTTAATACATTGAAAATTTGTTACCAAGAAAGTGGCAATGAGATAAATAAAAAATTTTTAAAAAAATTAGATTTATATGATGATAATAATGAATTTAATTATATAGCATATTTACTTTCAGATAACAATAATATTTCTGTTTAATTCGCAAAATATGAAGGAAATGATTTTTATAATTTAATTAAAAGTATGAATAAATATGAGTTTCATAATGCTGGTAATGAGTTGTATGCCTTTGTTTGGAATGATTTTTGTGATTGGTATATAGAACTTACAAAAACTAATATGACAGATAATACTAAGGCAATACTTTTAACAACATTAACAGATATTTTAAATTTATTACACCTATTTATGCTTTTTGTTATAGAAGAAATTTATAGTATGTTATCAATTAAAGATAGTTCTTCAATTATGATTGATGCATATCCTGAATATGACAAATTGCTTGTTTTTAAAGAAGAGACAGAAGAATTAGAACATGTATTAGAAGATATAGTTGTGATACGTAATTTAAAAGCTTCTAATAAAATAACAAAAGATGCTTTGGTTAATTTTGAATGTAGTAGAGAAGAATTAATTAATATTTATGCTTCACAACTAAAAATAACTGATGCAAATTTATGCAGTGATGATTTTGATAATATGGTTAATTGTAATTATAAATCACCTTATATTAATATTACTTATTTCTTTGAACGTGAAGAAGTAGACACTAAAGCAATAGAAGAAGAAATTTTTAAATTAGAGCAATCAGTTTTAAGACGTGAAAATCTTTTAGCTAATGAAAATTATGTTAATAAAGCTCCAGCTAATATAGTTGAACTTGATCGTAAAAAATTAGCTGAAGAAAAAAAAATTAATAAACTTAAAAGAGCAGATTAAAATGTAAAAAATTATATTAACTTCGTTTCTTATATAGAAATGAAGTTTTTTTTGAAAAAATTTTGTTATTATATTAATCGACAAAATATTACATAGAAAAATGTTAGATTAATGATGGTGATAACATGAAAAAGACATTTTTATTAAGTATAATATTTGTTATTTTAGGGGCAATTCTTGGCATCTTTTTGAAAAGTAATTATCAAGACAAGGTAATAAGTGCTTTTAGTGAAGGAAAAATATATTATTTTTTACAAGAAGGGGTTTATTCCAGTCAAGAGATTATGATGGAAAATACGAAAGATTTAGACGTAAAACTTATTAATGAAGAGAACAATAAATATTATGTTTATCTTGGAATAACTAGGGATGAAGAAAATGCTAAAAAGATTAAGGAACTGTATAAGAATAAAGGATATCAGCTTTATATTAAAGAAATAAACTTATCTAATGAAGAATTTTTTAATAATGTAACACAGTTTGATTTACTAATAAAAAATACTGAAAAAGAAACCGAGATTTTAACAATAGAAGAAGTTGTTTTAGCAAATTATGAAGAGATAATAAAAAATAATAGGAGTTAGGTAAGGACTTGCTAATAATATAGTAGAGAGGTGATATTTATCTACTATAAAATAAAAGATATACCGGAAGAAGAACGTCCTAGAGAACGGTTAAAAATGGTAGGAGCAAGTAATTTAACTGATAGAGAGTTATTAGCAATTATTTTAAAAACAGGTACTAAAAATTATAATGTTAATGATATAGCCTTAGAAATATTAAAGAAGTATAGTCTTCAAGATTTAGTAGAGATAACTATTCCAGAGCTTATGAAAATAAAAGGAGTTGGTGAGGTAAAAGCATTAGAATTAGTAAGTGCAATTGAACTTGGAAAAAGAATTTATATAAAACAAAAATCTAATTTAAAAAAATTAACTAATCCTAAAGATATTTGGGAATATACTAAATATTTATTTTTTAATCAAAAACAAGAACTATTCTACTGTTTATATTTTAATAATCAGCAAGAATTAATAGAAAGGAAATTATTATTTATGGGAACTATTAATAAAAGTATTGCACATCCAAGAGAAGTATTTAAAGAAGCGTACCGATTAAGTGCTTCAAGTATTATTTGTCTTCATAATCATCCAAGTGGTAATTTAACACCAAGTGATGAGGATATTAGATTTACAGAGTCACTTGTAAATATTGGATCACTACAAGGAATTCCAGTACTAGATCATATTATTGTAAATGAAGATTCATATTATAGTTTTTATGATCATCATAATATTTTAAATATCTAATTGTAAGAGATAAAAATATATAATATAATTTTTAAGAATGGTGTGATTATATGTATAAAAGAAAATCTAAAATAACTACTAAAAATAAATTTATTATATTTTTAGTAAGTTTAACTATTATAATTTGTTTAATTGTATCTTTAAATTTAGAACGTAATACTTCTATAGTTGAAACTTTTTTTAAAGATATTTCTCTATATATAAATAAGATAGTCTTATATCCATTTACTTCATTTAATAAAGAAAGTAATGTTGATCAAGATGAAAGTTATTTAATACAAAAAAATATTAATGAGTCTTTAGAAAAAGAAATATTAGAATTAAAAGAAGTTTTACAATTAAATAGAACAATGACAGAATATTCTATAGAAAATGCGACTATTTTATTGAGAAATAAAAGTTATTGGTTTAATACTTTGATGATTGATAAAGGTAAAAAGAATGGTATAAAGAAAGATATGGCTGTAATTACTAGTAATGGTTTAATTGGTAAAATATCAAAAGTATATAGTAATTCTAGTGAGATAAAATTAATTACAAGTGATGATCTTAATTATAAAGTAAGCGTTTCTATAAAAGTAAATGGTACCGATAACTATGCAATATTAAATGGTTATGATCAAGAAAGTAATCTGTTAAAAATAACTGGTGTTTCTAAAACAACTGATGTTAAGGAAAAAGATGTAGTAGTAACTAGCGGATTAGGTGAACTATTTCCAGCAGGAATCTATGTTGGTACAGTAGAAAAAATTAAAAATGATAAATATAATTTAAGTAAAACTCTTTATATAAAAACAAAACAAGACTTTAATAATATTCATTATGTAAGTATTTTAAAGGAGAAAAAGTAATATGATACCAATAATTATTATTATAATTTCTTTAATATTGGATGGATTATTAACAAACTTTTTTCCCTTTACAATAGGAAATCTTTCAATATTTACTCCCTTATTAACAATTGTAAGTTTATTTTCTATTTATCCATTTTATTTAAAAAATAGTAACAAATATTATATGATCGCTATAATTATGGGAATAGTTTATGACTTATTTTATACTAATTTATTATTTTTAAATGGAATATTATTTTTAATACTTTCAATTATGATAAAGTATTTATATAAAAACTTTGAAGTAAATCACTTAAATATTATTTTATATGTAATTATTTTAATAACTATTTATGAAGGACTTCAAGCAGGTTTAATTATTATATTTAACTTAGTACCTATGAGTTTTTCTAAATTATTTTATAAGATAAGTCATAGTTTATTATTAAATATTATATATGCTGAAATACTTTATTTTACAATAAATCATATTTCTAAAAAGTATCGAAAAATAAATATCAACTAACATATTTATTTTTTTCTTTTCATATTCTTTATAGAGGAGAATATATGGAAAAGAAAATATTAAAGAAAAGACTAGTATTAAAGAAAAAAGTTCGTATTGTATTAACTAAAACAATGTTAGTAATAATTATAGCTCTAGTTGGATTAATTATGATTAAGAAAAATCCGGATATTAAAAATATTATTGTTGAAAATGTATATGAAAAAAGTTTTAAATTTACAAAGACTAAAGAATTATATAAAAAATATTTTGGAAGTCTATTTCCTTTAGAAAAAGTAGAATCTAAAGAAAGTCCTGTTTTTAATGAAAAGCTAGTTTATAGTGATCAAAAGAAATATAAAGACGGAGTAGCTTTAACTGTTACTGAAAATTATTTAGTTCCAGCTTTAGAAAGTGGGGTAGTCATCTTTATTGGAGAAAAGGATGATTATGGGAAGACTTTAGTAGTAGAACAAACTAATGGAATAGCAGTATGTTATGCAAATATTGAGCTTATTGATATAAAGTTATATGATTATATTGAAAAAGGTGAACTACTAGGTGAGGCAAAAGATAAAAAATTATATTTAGTATTTTCTAAAGAAGGGAAATATTTAGATTATAAAAACTATATTTAAGTATTTAGAAATAAATTTCCTTGTTTATCTAGCAGCAATTATATCAATATTTACTGCCTCTTATAATATTTTTATAATTATAAGTACACTAATTATTATTCATGAATTAGGTCATTTTGTTTGGGCTAAATTATTAGGAATAGAAGTGGATAAAATAATTATTTATCCAATTGGAGGAGTAGCAAAGTTTAAATTACCATTAAATATTTCAGTAATAAAAGAGTTTATTATTTTAATATCTGGTCCATTAAGTCAGTTTATAGCTTATTATTTATTATTAAAAGTATGCCCTAGATATCAAGATATAATTGAACTATATCATTTTAGTATATTAATTTTTAATTTATTACCAATTTATCCATTAGATGGAGGAAAATTAGTAAATCTATTATTGTCTATTTATTTACCATTTAAAAGTAGTTTAAAGATAACAATATTTATAAGTTATATTATGATTATTTTATTAGTAATTGTTAATTATAATAATATTCATTTAAATCTAATTATAATGGTAATATTTTTATTTTATAAAGTTAATAAAGAGTATCGACAGATAGACTATTTATATAATAGATTTTTATTAGAAAGATATCTAGGAAAATATAATTTTAAAAAAAGTAGAATTATTAATAATTCAGAAAAGTTTTATAGAAATAAACGTCATTTAATTAAAGAAGATAATAAATATTACTTAGAAGATGAATATTTAGAAAAAAAGTATAAAAAAGTGTTGACTTTATAAAAATTGCTATGCTATAATTCAGTTACTGGCTGTGATAAGACAGTTAGTTATGGGGCATTAGCTCAGCTGGGAGAGCGCCACGTTTGCACCGTGGAGGTCAGCGGTTCGATCCCGCTATGCTCCACCATATTGAATTTAACGTTGAGAAATCAACGTTTTTATTTTTGTTTAAGAAAATATTATGTTTTATCTTTTTTCATGATATAATTAAAAATGTAAGAATATAAAGTGGAGTCGATAATATGAAAATTTTACTTATAGCGGTTGCAATTATACCTGTTATTTTGATATTAACTTTTATTCGTCAGAAAGATAAGAATAAAGAGCCAATTGGATTATTAATTAAATTGTTTTTTGCTGGAGCTGTATCATGTTTTTTAGTTGTTCAAATTAGTCAATTGATAGCACTTTTTTTGCCATTTATGCAAATTGATATTTCTGCTGGTGATAATACTTTTTTAGATGTATTTTTATATTCATTTGTTGGTGTAGCTTTAATTGAAGAGGTTTGTAAATTTGCTATGACTTATGCTTTTGGATATTATCATAAAGATTTTGATGAAGTATATGATATTATAGTTTATGCAATTTTTGTAGCATTAGGCTTTGCTGGTTTTGAAAATATTTTATATGTTGTTGGAAGTGGGCAAATATCACTAGGTATTTCCAGGGGATTAACGGCTGTACCTGGTCATGCTTGCGATGGATTATTTATGGGATACTATTTAAGTATAGCTAAGATATATGCTATAAGGAAAAATAAAACCGAGGAGAGAATTAATATTCTTAAAAGTATTTTTATTCCAACTTTGTTGCATGGTATTTATGATTTTTGTTGTTTCTATGGAAATCAATATATCATAATAGTATTTATAATTTTTATAATTACAATGGATATTATATCTCTAAGAAAAATTAATTATATGGCTAAGAATAATGTAAATATTTTTGAATTAAAAAAAGAACCAGAAGTTTTGACTGAAACATTAGAGAAAAATGTAAGGGATAATATTTCTACAAATATGAATAGCAATAATGTAAATGATAATAATGCAAACATAAACAATATTAACAATAATAATATAAACAACAATATTAACAGTATTAATAATATAAGCAATAATAGTAGTTCTGTTCAAAATTCTACAAAGAGTAGTTCTGACTATTTTACTTTTGTTCCGCATCAGCCTCGTCCGTCTACAGATTGGACTGGTGATAATTTTAAATTTGAAGGAGAAGGAGTTCCATATATTCCTAATTATGTTTCTGGACAAATTTTAAATGGAGTTTCAGAAATTAGTAAAGAACAAAGTTCTTGTTATAATAAAATTGTTCCAGAAGGTCCTGTAAATCAACCAATACCGGAAATATCTCCAGATAGACTTAATGCATTTGTTAGACCATTTTGTGTATATTGTGGTTCAGAATTAACAGGGGAGTATTGTACTAGGTGTGGGAGAAAAGTAAATAATAAATAATAGTAGGTGGTAAAAATGAAAGTCTTGTTATATACGGAAGGTGAGAAATTATCTTCAAAAAGTGGATTAGGAAAAGCTATAAAACATCAGATGAAAGCGTTAGAATCTGAAGGAATAGAATATACTAGAAATTTAAAAGATGACTATGATATAGTACACATTAATTTTTATGGATTAAAATCTTTCTTTTTGGCAAAGAAAGCTAAGAAAAAAGGGAAAAAAGTAGTTTATCATGCTCATAGTACCGAAGAGGATTTTCGTAATAGCTTTATTTTTAGTAAACAAATTGCTCCTTTATTTAAGAAATGGTTAATAAAATGTTATAGTTTGGGAGATGTAATTGTTACACCGACTCCGTATTCTAAGAAGTTGTTAGAAGGGTACGGAATAAAAAGAAAAATATATGCAATATCTAATGGAATTGAATTAGATTTATTTAAAAAAGATAGTGAAGCTAGAAAACGATTTAGAGAAAAATATAATTATGCAGAAGAAGATAAAGTAATTATTGGAATTGGATTATATATAACTAGAAAAGGTATTGTAGATTTTGTAGAATTAGCTAAAAGAATGCCTGAATATAAATTTATTTGGTTTGGATATAGTCCATTATCAGTGGCAACAAGCGATGTTAGAAAAGCGGTTAATACTAAATTAGATAATTTAGTTTTTGCTGGGTATGTAGAACAAAAAGTAATAAAAGATGCAATGAATGGGTGTGATATTTATTTATTTCCGACGTTTGAAGAAACAGAAGGAATACCAATAATTGAAGCTTGTGCTTGCCAGACAAATGCAATAATTAGAGACATTCCAATATTTGATGATTGGCTTGAAGATGGAAAAAATGTTTATAAAGCTAAAGATGTTGATGAATTTGAAGTTAAAATTAAAAAATTAATTAACGGTGAATTAAAAGAATTAGGAAATGAAGCTTATGAAGTTGCTAAGGAAAGAGATATCAGGAAAGTTGGAGAAAAATTAAAGAAAGTTTATGAGGAAGTTTTAAAGAAATAGAAATTTATAGATGATTTGTTAGTTTAGTATTTTATCTATTTTGCATAAAATGACAAATTTCGTAAAAAAGTGTCAAAATCACTTGTATAAATAAGAAAAAAATAATAGAATTGAGTCATAAGGATAGAGTTCGGTTGAAAGACAAGACAATATTCTGAAAATAAATATTATAGGAGGAAAAATATGGCAAGAGTATTAATGGTACAAGCTGAATTACAAGCTGCTAAGCGTGAAACTGCAGAAGGAAAACAAGCTTTTACTACTGGAGATCAAACAATTGCAAATGTAATTAATGGTGTAACAAATGGAAAAATTGGTGGTTCAGTTTCAGCAGATCTTTTAAGTGTATATGAAACTATTAAGCCAATAATAAAAGAATGTCAAAAGTTCTTTGATGAATGTGATGAGTTAATGTTAAGAGCTAACAAAGAATATGATACAACAACTGAAGATGCAGCAGCTGCACTTAATGCTAACAGATTTTAGGAAGGGAGAGATATTAAATGGCATATGAAAATGTAATTGTAAATGCTGAAGAAGCAGATGATGCTGCAGCACAAATTGATACAGGAATTAAAAATTTAGAAGATGGAATTAATAAATTAAATTCAGCTTTAAATAGATTTCATGGTGCTTCAGAAACTGATTGGGAAGAGAGATTCCACCAAGAATGGACTCAATTTTATACTAGTAGATTCCCAACTGCAATTGCCGCATTAAAAGGACAAGCTGCTAACTTAAGAACAGCTGCTCAAGCTGCTAGAAATCTTAATCGTTAGAAATATACATTGCTTTTGCAATGTATAGTAAATAGAAAAAGTTTTTTCTATTTACTATGCCTTGTAAATAGGATAAAAGTAGGGAGATTGAAAATGGAAGAAAATAAAAGATTTTTGCCAATAGGTACTGTAGTAATGTTAAATGGCGGAAAAAAAGAAGTAATGATTACAAGTTATTGTATTTTTCCAACTAATAATGAAATAAAGGATGGTCAAAGAGTTCCAGCTGAAAAGAAAGTTTATGAGTATGGTGGTTGTACATATCCAGAAGGTATAATAGATAGTAATTTAACATGTGCTTTTAATCATGATCAAATAGCTGAAGTTTTATTTATGGGTTATAAAACAGAAAAACAAACTGAGTTTTCAAAAATGTTAAATGAAGGTTATGAAAAATATAAAGATCAATATGAAAATGGGGCTACTGAGTAGTTCTTTTTCTTTACCAAAAAATAGTATGTAAAAATCATGTAAAGTAAAATAAGAAAATATATTTATTTTAATAAAAAAAAAATAAAAAAAAAATAACTTGATAAAATTATTAAAAAAAAAAAAAAAAAAAAAAAAAAATAACTTGCTTTAGCAATAGAAAAAGTCTAAAATAATTAATATAGGGTATGCTTACAGTAGAGTATGATACAGTAAAGAAAGGGTGATAATTATATGGGATTTTCGATAACAAGTCCAGATCAAATTATTAAAATTGAAGTTGTACGTAGAGGATGCGAAAAAATACAAAATGGAGTTGATAAGTTTGCTAAAACTGTGCAAACATTAGAGTTAGCCAGTGAATTATTAGGACATAATAGTTTGGTATTTGGTGATATTAATTCAACTCTTGATAAGCAATTGGATTTGTTGGGAGATGATGTTAGAGCTTGTTGGAATAAGTGTGATGGTTTAGCTGATGGAATTTTAGCTCAAGCTGAGGCACAATATAAAAGCGAATGGGCAGAATATAATGCTTATTTAGCATGGCGTGCTAGCCAACAACAAAAGCAAGATAGGTTAATGGCTTCTAAAGGGCTAAATTAATAATTAGTTACAAATAATGAGGTGAAAAAATGAAAAACTCAATTTTATATATACCATCATATGTTGCAGATGGAACAGGTAATCTTTTAAGTGCTAAAAGTCAATTGACTAAAATTATGGAAGAGATAGATGAAGGTATTTCTATTGTAAAATCAACAACATATAAAGGATCAATAGATTATTCACCTTCTCAAATAAGTAATGTTAGTGAAATGATGCAATCAATGAAATCTACGGTTGATACAATAGTAGAGGAAATAAGAAAATATGATAAAGGTGGAAAGTATTACGAATATATTCCTGAAGATGTTAGAAAGCATAATAATTGGTGGACAAGAACTGGTTCAACAGTTTTATTAGGTTTATCAAAACTAGGTGAAGGAATTTTGGATACTGGTGAAACATGGGTTGATGGATGTCGTTCAATATGGCTTAATTGGAATAAAGACAAAATGACAGATGCTGAGTTTGAGGAACAACAAAAGAAAATAGCAAATGACTGGGCTGGTAGTGTATTTGAAGGAGTAAATAATTCATGGGTTGGTCAATATTCATATTTTTCTAGTGATGGTAAAATTGCAAATGTAGTTGAAGGATTTGGAAGTATGGTTCCATATATGGCTGCTGGTATGGCTACTTCAGTTGTAACTGGTGGTATTGGTACTTTAGGTGTAGTGGGCAAAGTAGTTGCAATAGGTGGAAATATTGCCAGTGACGCTATTCTAGGTGGAATTGGTGGCCAAGGTCGTGGAACCGAAGAAGGCTTACAAAACGGTGAAGATTGGGCAACTGCTTATGCAAGAGGTAATAAAGAAGCAGGAAAAGAAGTTGTTAGTGCAGTAGTATTTGGTGGAGTCGGTGAAGTTGCAGGAGAAGCTATTCAACATGTTAGACGTACCGGTGTTTTAAATGCTGTAGACAATGCTGCTTCGAAGGCTGCTAGTCAAGCTCTAGGGCAAGAATTAGGAGAGAGAGCAATAAGAGAATCTGCCGAAGCTGGAGCAAGGGAAGCTGCTGAGCAAATGGGCCAAGAATTAGTAGAAAATACTTTAAAACAGGCAGGAGATGAAGCAGTAAAAAAAGCTTTCCAAGAAGGTGGAGTAGAAGCTATAGAAGAACTTGGAAAGAGAGCTGCAAGAGAAGCTGGTGAGGCTGGTGCAAAAGCCATGGCTGAGCAGGCTGGAAAAGAAGCTACTGAGAAAATTTTACGGGATGCAGGAGAACAAGCCGTAAAGGATGCTTTACAGAAAGCTGGATCAAATGGACTTTCAACCTCCGTTCAGAATTTGGTTCGAGAGACTGCTGAAAAATCAGTACAGGAAGCTGCACAACAAGCTGGGCAAGAAGCTTTCCAAAAAGCTTTAACTAAAGCTGGGGATGAGGCAGTAGAATATGTTGCTAAGAATGGTGGAAGTGCTGCTTTTCAAACTTTAGGTGAAACGGCAATAAGAAACAGTGCTAGAGAGGCTGCTTCAGCAGTTGCAGAGCAATCTGGTAAGGAATTAACAGAAAGCATTATAAAACAAGCAGGAAATGAAGCAGTACAAAATGCTACTAAGGAATCTATTTCTGAAGCTGGTGAGAAGTCTTTAAAAGAAATGTTAGGCGATGTTGCTACATCATCTAAACGAGGATATAGGGATAAGAAATTTGCAAAGGTATTTGGTAAAGATGCCATGAGTGGTGCGAACCAAGCCGCAGAACAAGCTGCAAAAGAGGCATTAGAAAATGGGTCTGGTACTATAACAAAAGAAGCATTTGAAGGTGTTCAAAATGTAGCTAAAGAAGCAATTGAAGATTCTGCTCAAAAGTCAGGTTCAAAATTTGCTAAAAGGACACTTGAAGAAGCAAGAAATAAAATGAATGCAAATGCTGATGTTGATTCAGGAGTAAGCAATAGTAGTACTCTTGATGGAAATAATGGTGGTAACACTGGTAGAAGCAATAATGGTTCTCTTGATGGAAATAATGGTGGTACTCCTAATGGTAACAATGGTGGAATCCCTGATGGTAACAATGGTAGAATCCCTGATGGTAATAATGGTGGAATCCCTGATGGTAACAATAGTAGAATACCTGATGGTAACAATAGTAGAATACCTGATGGTAACAATAGTAGAATACCTGATGGTAACAATAGTAGAATACCTGATGGTAACAATGGTAGAATACCTGATGGTAACAATAGTAGAATACCTGATGGTAACAATGGTAGAATACCTGATGGTAATAATGGTAGAATCCCTGATGGTAATAATGGTGGAATTTCTGGAAGCGGAAACTCCGGTAGAGGAAGCTCCGGTGGCGGAAATTCTCCTAATCAAAGGGTAATTAAGGACAGATATGGTAGAGAGACAAAGATTACGGAATATATTGATAGTAATGGTGATGAAATAACAGATGTAATAGGTCCTAGAGGAGAAAGAACAAGGTTGACTAAAACAACAACAATAGATCCTATAACCGGCGAGAAAACTATCAATACAAGATATGATGTTCTTGATATCAATGGAAATGCTAAGCTTGATACTAATGGAAATGCTATTGTAAAGAACAAGTCTGTTGTCGAGTCAATTGATAATAATGGTGTTATAACACAAAAAATTACTTCTGATCTTGATGATGCAATAGATGTTGAAAAAACTATCACAAAAAATGGTAATACAACGGTAACTAAAACAAAAAATGTTAATACTGGTGATGTTAGAACTAATACTCAAACATTAACACAAAAAGTTGATGGCTCAACAAGATTAAAAACAGATATTGAAATGAATGGTCAAAAGACAAATATAACATTAGATACTGATGTTAATGGAAATACTAAATCAAGATTGCAAACAGCAGATGGTAAAATTAAGACAATTAATACAACTACTGATAATGGTGGCAATGTTAGAAGGGAAATTATAGATAGAGAGAATCTTAAAAAGAATGGAACTACAAGGAGAATTGAACAATATGATTTGGCTAATCATAGTAAAGCTACTACTACGATAACTCCGAAAGGAAAGATAAGTACTTTAGTTGAACAGGCAGATCTTACTTCTGGTTTAAAGCATACTGTTGGTGAAAAAGCTAATCCAAATCTTCTAAAAAATGTTACTGCTCATAAATTAGATGATTTGGGGGATATAAATATTACTAGAAAAGGAAGAAATGAATTTTTAGGTAATAGTATTCCTGATAGGCTTGGTAGAGGAAAAGAATATCTTGATGCTGGAAGAAAAGAACTTGCTGATGTATATGCAGAGCGAATGGCAAAAAAACAGGGTACAGAAGTAACTGATCAGATTATGAAAGAAGCAACTGACAAAGCCAATAGTATTTGGCATAAATCTGCTGCTAGAAAGTTAGGAAAAGAAATTCTACAAGGTGAAGGAATTGGACATGGTTTAACTAATGCTATTACTTCATCAGCCGATGACGTTGTAAAAGCTGGTTGGAAAGAAGTTGGCAGAAGAGCCGGTATAGCTACTGGTATTGGTATAGCATCTACACCTCTTATAATTGGTGGAATATCTCAATATGATCCATTACCTGGATTAGATACAACTGATACAGTTCCAACTGATACAGTTCCAACTGATACAGTTCCAACTGATACATATCCTCCATATGATGGCCCTAGTGGCGGAGGCGGCTCTAGTGGAGGAGGCAGCTCTAGTGGAGGAGGCGGCTCTAGTGGTGGTAAAGATGATGGTGATTCAGATGATACGACAATTACTGATACAACACCTCCAGATACTACTGATAGTCTTACTCCTGATGAAACAACAGATAATTTACCTGATGATAAACCAACTCCAACCGATACATCACCTGGTGATGGAAATAATTGGAATGGTGATGGAAATAATTGGAATGGTGGTGGAAATAATTGGAATGGTGGAGAAAATGATTTGACACCTGATGATAATCTACTTCCAGATGATGAAATTGATCCTGATGATGGTTTGAATAACGAAGATGATTTACTTGAAGATGATGACCTTGAAGGTCTTGAAGATGATGAAAGTATTTATACAATACCAATGGTTCCAGATAAGTCTTCAACTAAAGTTACAAAGGATGGAATTAATCCAATTCCAATTCTTGCTGGTTTAGGTTTAGCTGCAGCTGCTGGAGTAGGTGCTAAAATATACTTAGACAATAAGAAAAATAATGACAACGATGAAGACGGTGATTTAGACGAAGATGATGAATTTATGTCCGATAGTGATTATGATGAATTTGCTTCATCTGATAGCGATTTAATTGCAGACGATTGGACTGGAGAAGATAGTGAAGAAGTAGAAGAGAGCTTAGACTATGAGAAACCAAGTTTCTATAGTGATACATTGGGAGAAGAGATTTAGGCTAAGCCTCAATCTGCTTTTACATAGAAAAGGAGTGAAAAGATGAAAGAGAGATTTTTACCAATAGGTTCAGTTGTAATGCTTAATGGAGGAAAAAAAGAAGTAATGATTACGAGTTACTGTATTTTTCCAACAAATAATGAAATAAAGGATGGACAAAGAGTACCAGCTGAAAAAAAAGTTTATGAATATGGAGGCTGTACTTATCCAGAAGGTATAATAGATAGTAATTTGACATGTGCATTTAATCATAATCAAATTGCTGAAGTATTATATATGGGTTATGAAACAGAAAAGCAAGCTGAATTTTCAAAAATGTTAAATGAAGGTTACGAAAAATATAAGGAGCAATTTGAAAACGGAGAAGGAGAAACACAACAATAGTTTCTCTTTTTTTACATAAAAAAAACAGCTTGTAGCTGTTATCTATATTTATATGTTCTATCTTTTTCCTTAGAAATATTTAATAGAATACCTACTAATAACATATATGAAAGTAAACTAGACCCACCATAAGATATAAATGGAAGAGTAATACCGGTAATTGGTAATAGTCCAACAGTCATTCCTATATTTTGTATTTGTTGAAATAATAACATTCCAATAATACCGGCTATTATATATTTATCAGTATCATTAATTTTTCTTTTAACCATTTTTATTACATTTATATCAAAGTAAATAATAATACCTAGTAATATTATTACTCCAACTAGTCCAAAGTTAGATGCAAAAACTGCAAATATAAAATCAGTAGATGACTCTGGAAAGTATATTGGTGTTTTATTAAAACCATGACCAAATAATCCCGCTGAACCAATAGCAGCTAAAGCATTTTCTAATTGCAATCCTGATCCCATTTTCCAAGCAAATAATCTATCCAATCTATAAAATATAGAAGTTCCAAATATGTTTATAAACAAATTCTTATTAAAAAAGTATATTCCTAATATACTACCTAGACAAATGCATACAATACTAAAGGCTAATATAAACCATCCAATTCTAATACCTGATGAGAACATCATTACTAAATAAATTATTAAATAGATTATAACTGATCCGGTATCTGGTTGTAGAAAGGTAAATATCGAAGGAATTAATACAATTATTAGAGTTTTTATAATAAAAATGAATTCTTCTTTAATATTAGGATTTTTATAATCATTTCTAAAATTATGAATCATTGTAGCTAGTACTAACATTATAAATATTTTCATAAATTCACTTGGTTGAATACTACCAATACCTGGAACTATGTACCAACATTTACTATTATTAATAGGAGTTCCGAAGAAGAGCAATCCTATTAATAATATGTTTCCAAGTATATATAAAAACCAAGTATGTTGATATATATATTCATTTTTATATTTAAGTATAATTAATACTAAAAAGCTACCTACAATATACCAAATTAATTGTTTTGAAGCTAAATTACCTAGACTGCTAGAAGTATAAGTTAGGGCACTATATATAGTTAAAATACTTATTATAGCCATTAAAAATACTGGAGTTAGTATTTTAAAATTAATTTTATTTTGATACATATTATCTGATCCTTTCATTTTTATTATACCAAAATCATTGAATTTTTATAGCTTATTTTCATAAAATATAAAAAGGAGATATTTATGAAAAAATTACCAAAAGTTTTTAAAAATGAAATTAATAAAACAATTAATAATAATAAAACGGTTTGTTATTTAAAAAATGAAAAAGTAGAAGAAGTTATAGAAGATTCTACAGTTGATGTTCAATCTATTTTAGATAGTATTTTTAGTGGTATAGGTTATTCTTATAATATTCCGGTAATTATTAAAACTTCTTCTAAAACTTATGATACTAGTCTTATTACTAAAAGTAGTTTAAATGTTATTACTCTTGATAATGAAGTAATACCTATATCTGATATTATAAGTATTGAGATTAAAAATAATTCCAAGTAAAAAGATTGTTGTTACACAATCTTTTTTTTTAGCATAATTCTATGAATGTATCAGGAAGACATTTAATGGCACCTATACATTTTAAATCAATTGTAAAGAATTCATTTGTTCCAGCATATTTATTTTCTTCTTCATTAAAATATAATATTCTAAATGTAGCGCAATCTTCATCTAAACATTCAATTCTAAATACTGTTGATTGATTTGTTCTACTATTAATTGTGTATGGAAAACTCCAAGGATTTCCTGTACAACAATTAAATAGCGTTATTGGTCTTGTATTGTAGCAGATATTATTACATACTGGTCCTAAATATGGTTTATCACAACCAGTATGACATTCATTATCAAAATCTTGTCTTTGTAATAATAATATTTTTCTTAGTAATTCGTTTAAGCAATTAAAGTCTTTTTCTTTATCTTCACACATAATAAAACCTCCTTTCTATAGATTTGAAACAATTGTATCTTCTATACATTTAATAGCACATATACAGTTTAATTTTACTGTTATAAAGTTATTTGTTGAGATATAACAATTGTCTTTTAGCTCTAATACTCTTAAAGTAACACAGTCATCAAATACTTTTTCAACTCTAAAAAATGAACTATTATAATTATCATTATTAGTACTAAGTAGAGTGCCATTCTTAGTATATAAAGTAATAACCCTAGTATTATAACAAATATGATTAATATCGGGACCTAAGTAAGGTTTACTACAACCATCTTCTAGAGGACAAATATTTTCAGAATTTTTTTGTAATATGCAAATAAGTTTTAGTAAGTTCTTAATACAACGATTTGTTTTCATAGTCTCCACCTCTTTATCTATTTCTAATATAAAGTATTCATAACTTCTTAATTGGTGTTTATAAATACCTATATAATAATATGATATTAGCTGGTTAATTAATCTCTTTCTTTTTCTTTTTATTTGTTATATAATTAGATTGGTGATAAGAATGGAATATATAATTATAGCAATAATTTTAGTAATCATTTTACTAGCAATATTAAAGGCTAATAAGAAGGATGCTAATCTAGATTTTAATAAGTTGGTTGAATTGTTAGGAGGAAAAGATAATATTATTTCAACAGAGACTAATTTATCACGTTTTAAAGTGACGTTAAAAGATATTAGTAAAGCTAATAAAGAAGGTATTCAAAAATTAGGTGCTAAAGGAATAGTTGAAATAGATAATCAATTAAAGATAATTCTTGGACATGAGTCTAGACAATTAAAAAAATATATTGATGAGATAAAGTAAAAATGACAAATTTAGTCATTTTTTTCTTTTTTCGACAAATATCGACATAATGATTAGATACTCTTATTAAGAGGTGTAGACTATGATGATAATTGAAAATTTAGTATTATTAAGTGTCTTTTTAACATATCCTTTAGCTATTTATTTAATTTATATAGCTTATATGAATAATATGGATTTAAAAGAAAAAAAGCTTATTTTAGATTTTACTTTACTTTCATCTTTATTTTTAATGGCTAAATTTATTAATAATAGATCATTATATTCAATATTATTTTATAACATACCTTTACTTATTTCTTATTTAAGAAAAAAGAATAATACTTCAATAATTCTTTCTTTAATAATAATTTATTTTACTTATAAATATACTAAAATACCATTATTTATTTCTATACTAGAATATTCTATATATTATATTGGATATTTACTTATATTAAAAACAAAGAATAAAGAGACTAATATTATAAATTATTTTATTAGTTTAAAGTCATTTCTAATATCTTTTTTAATATTTTTTTTAATTAATCCTAAGGGAACATTATTAGTAAATATTAGTTATATTTTTATAACTATTAGTATATTTATTATTTATACTTATATATGTGTTTTTTTATTTAAGAAGGGAGAAGAAATAGTAGATTTAAATAATTTAATTAAGGATAATAAAAAGCAACAATATTTATATGAATCTTTATCTAAATTAACTCATGAATTAAAAAATCCTATAACTGTTTGTAGGGGGTATTTAGAAATTATTAATCATAAGGGATATTCTAAAGTTGAGGAGTATCTTCCTATTATTTCTAGTGAAATAGATAGATCTTTATCAGTAATTAATGATTTTTCCTCTCTTGGTAAATTAACTTCTTTAAATATAGAAGAGTTGGATTTAGAAATGTTGTTATCAGAAGTTATAGGTACTTTAAATCCTTTATTTAAAAGGGAAGCCGCTTCTATTAAGATGAATATTACTAATGAAGTATATATTTATGCTGATTATAATAGATTAAAACAAGTATTTGTTAATGTTTTAAAGAATTCTCTTGAAGCTAGAAAAGATACTATTCCTTTAGAGGTTTTAATAAATGTACGGAAGTATAAAAATAATATTAAAATATATATTATAGATAATGGTATTGGTATGGATAAGGAGACTTTAGCTAATATGAATAAAATATTTTATACTACGAAGGCTAATGGTAATGGATTAGGAGTTGTTTTATCTACAGAGATAATTGAGATGCATAATGGAACTATAAAATATTTATCTACTAAGGATGTTGGAACTACTGTTTTAATAAATCTACCTATAAAGGATAAAATAAAAAAGTCTTACGACTTTTAATAAAAATTATTATTATTATTAAAGTTAGAAAAATTACTTGGATAATTTGTTGTTTGATTTTGATATGTAGATTGATTATATGGCATTTGATAAATTGGAACGGCTACTGGATATGGTTGCATACAGTTTCCACAGCAACATCCATTATTATTCATTTGATTATTATTTGCTATTCCATAACCTAGAGCTGTTCCTGCAAGACCTCCAAATAGAAATGGTGTTAAAAAAAATCTATCATCATTTGAATATGTTTGATTTCTATAAACTGGATTACTATTACTTGATATAACATAATTACGAGGATACATTAGCTTCACTCCTTCATAGTAATTTATGTGATTTAAAAGAAATGTGTGAGAAGTTTTTAATGGATAAAGTTTTATATTTAATTTGAAGGTGTGATAAATAAACGTAAAATATATATAGAAGTAGATAAAAATTTTGAATAATAAGTTGGAAGCAGTAGCAAATTTATTTGAAGAAAATGAAATATATATAGTATGGTTCGGTATGCAAGCTTCTCAATATAGTCGCTTTTAAGGAGATTAGAAAATAATCTTAAGAGATAATATGATTGATATAGAAGTAGTTCTTACTGATTCAGATGAGGTTGCGACTAGAGAATTGGCTAAGAAACATAAATCATATGGATTAGAGCAGAATAGAAAAATCGCTAAGATGGTGGTAATGTTTTTAAAGTAGCAAGGAATAATTTAGAATAAAAGTTAGGTAGAGCTGTTGTTAGTGGTTAAAATTTATTAAATTATGAATATATTGATGAAAAACGTTTGGGAGAAAAAGATAAATAGTAGAGTAAAAAATACAATATAAATAGGATGAATATGTGACTTGAAAGACACTATAATTAGTTCAATTTGACATTTTCCTTATTTTATGATATAATCCGTCTTAATCAAATGGGGGTAATTGTTATGAATACAAATGAATTAGAAGAATTTAAAATTAAACAAATCGAAAGAAACAAAAAAGATATTAAAATAGTAGGAGTTGCAGCTTTCCTTGAGCTAGCTGGTGCAGGATTCTTTGCCGCTAGTGCAATTATGACTCCAAACCCAGTATCTTTTAATCTTTTTGCGATGGCATGTGCTGGAACTGTAATACCGGCTATACTTTATTTAAAACAGTTAAAAGAAATGAAAGAAGATAACAAAAAAATAGCATCTCTAAAAACAGAAGCTGATTTTGAAGAGTATAAAGTAAAATGAATTGAGATTTGTAAACGAAAAGTTGATAGTGCTCAGAAAATTGATGATAGAAATACAGCTATTGCGCTTAGTAATGCATTAGTTGCTTTAAGTTTTTCTTTATGTGACGCATTCCAATTTGTTGCACCTTTTGAAGTTTTATCATTAATTGGTCTTAATGCATCAATTCAAGCATCAATCATCAAAGATCATTATCAGAATGAATTAAATAGATTAACTTTTAAAGAAGAAAAAGCTTATACTAAGACTAAAGAACTTAATCGTGGATATTAATTCTAAGATTAATAAGAGTTTCTATTAAAAAAGGTTATAAAGGGGAATAAATAAAGCTATGAATATTAATATCAATGATAAAGTTACATTGAGTAATGATAGAAAATATGTAGTAATAAGTAAAATTGAACATGAAGGAGTTATCTACTATTATTTAGTCGATGAAGATAGTAAAACAGATATAAAAATTTGTTTTGAAAATGTTGCTAATCAGTCATTAATTCAGATTAAAAATCCAGAAATGATTGCTGAACTTTTTCCAATATTTTTAAAGAAATCACAAGAATATATTGCTGATTTAATTGTAAATAGTGAAATATAATAATATGAGGCAAGGGTTATTATATTAAAATTAACTCTTGCTTTTATTGTATTTTTGAGGAGTTAGTACTTATGAATAGAATGCCAAATATTGAGCTTACTAGATTTGAACTTGAAATGTTAGAAGCTAGAAGATCTTATAAGACAGGTGGAGAAGGATCAATTTATTTTAGTGATAGTGGCACTTTATGTAAAATATTTATTGATCCATATTCTAAGCGGTTTATTGGGATGTCTGAAAATAAATTTGAAAAGATAGTTAGACTTTATCAAGAACCGTTAGATTATAGTGTAAAACCTTTAAGTACTATTAGCAGTAATGGTAGATTACTTGGTTATGAAATGGAAAGAAAGCCAAATTATAAACCATTGTCTGTATTTATGTATAGAAAAGAATTGATTTTTTATTTGAAAGAAATTAAGTCAATTCTTGAATACTATGCTTCTAAAGATATAACTTATGGAGATATAAAATTAAATAATATTTTAATTAATCGGCGTAGTCATGAAGTTATGTTTTGTGATATGGATAATATTCGTTTAGGAAAATATCCAATTGATTTAGTGGGCATAACTTGGAAGATTTTATTGATGGTTATGGTAGAGCTGATGAGGTAGCAGATATTTATATGCATAATTTATTAACTTTAAAATGTTTAAATTATAAAGGAGATAGTTATAGTAATATTTTATGTGGTATAAAAGATGGAACTTATCCTACACGTTTTGAAAAGTCAGCTTTACCAACTATTAAGAGTATGATAGATCCAGCTAATTTTACAGGAGAATATATAATTCAGTATGTAAAAAAATAAAACAGGGGAAAGAAGTGAATTAATATGAAAAGAATACCTAATATCACTTTTACTGATGAAGAGTATCAAGCTTTTTTTCAGAAAGTAAAATTCCGTGGTGGTGAAGCAATAATTTGTTCCAGTGATAAGCCTAATACCTTGTATAAGATTTTTTATGATGAAGTAGCAGCATCTTGTTTAATGTCTGATAATAAACTAAAAAAAATAGCAGAAATTTATCGTCGAAATATTCCTTACTGTGTAAAGCCAATTAGGACAATTAGTTATGAGGGAAGATTAATTGGCTATGAGGTTTCTTATGATTCTTTAGATAAATCATTAGAAAGTTTAGATGATTTAGATAGAAAAGACGTTATTAAAATTTTACGTGCTACTAGAGATATTTTAAAGAATTATGAGGTCCTTGATATTACTTATGGTGATGTTACAAGTGATAATATTTTAGTAAATATAAAAACAGGAAAAGTAACTTTTTGTGATATAGATAATATTAGACTTGGAGTATATCCAGCTGATGTGAAAGGTTTTAGTTTGACAAGATATTATGAGAAAACGGGAGTAATTGATGCTAAGGCAGATGCTTATATGCATAATTTATTGACTATAAAAAGTTTACAATATGGTAAAGATTCTTATGAGTCAGAAATTATGAAAGATTTAAAAAGAGGACTTTATCCTACGAGATTTAAGCAAGGGGCTAGAGAAATTTTTGCTAGTATGGTAATGCCTGAAAGATTTAATGGTAAATATGCAATTGAGTATGTTAAGCGGTAATTGTTGAAAAAATCTTAAAAATATGATATAATATGCCTACTAATGGGGATGGTTAGTATGAAGAGAATGCCTAATATCAATTTTAATTATCGTGATTGTTGTGACATAGTTTATAGTCAAAGATTTAGTGTGGGTGGGGAAGCATTTATTTGTTTTAGCGATAAATCAAATACTTTATATAAAATATTTATTAATCCTAAGACTGGTGAAATAATTGAAATGTCCGATAATAAATTTAAAAAGATTAAATCTCTTTATGAAAAAAATTTGGAACATAGTGTTAGACCACTTGCAACAATTAGCGTGAATGGTAAATTAGTAGGTTATGAAATGACTTATGATTTAATGGATATTCCTTTAGATCAAGCACGTTTAAATAGAGTTCAAATGATTGATGCTTTGGAAGATACAAAAAAAGTTTTATTATATTTTACAAGTAAAGATATAACTTATGGGGATATTAAAAGTAATAATATTTTGATTAATAGAGCAACAGGTAATATTTCGTTTTGTGATATGGATAATATTAGAATGGGAAACTATTCAATGGATTTAATAGGAAAGGATTTAAAAAAATATATACAAATGCATGGTGGATTAGATGAAACTGCTGTTGCTTATATGCATAATTTTTTATCTTTACAGCAGTTAGGATTTCCAAGTAAGTATACTTCTTATGAGGGAATAATTATAACACTTAATAATAAAGTATATCCAAATGGCTTTGATGATTATGCTAAAGTAATATTAGATAGTATGACTAATCCAAAAGAATTTACTGGCGAATATGCAATTCAATATGTTAAAAAGTAACTACTGGAGGATAAGTATGAATAGAATACCAAATATTAAACTTGAGTGGGATGAGTATCAAAAAATAATAAGTTGTCAAAGATACTCTGCTGGTTTTGAATCTATAATTTGTAAGACAGGGGAGCAAAATAGTTTATATAAATTTTTTTGCGATTCTTTTAAAAAAAATTTTCCTTATATGTCTAATAACAAATTACAAAAAGTTTCTAAGTTATATGAAATGCAACTTCCTTATTCAGTGCAGCCACTAGCAACTGTTACTGCGGGAAATTATTTAGTAGGTTATAAAATGACTTATGATCCAAATAATATTTCATTAAGTAGAGCTAATTTACCTAGAAGAGAAATTATAGATGTTTTAAAAAGGACTAAGACAATCTTAGAATACTTTGCGATTAGAGATATAACATATGGTGATATTAGAGAAGATAATATTTTATTTAATACTGTTACTGGTGAAATTTTATTTTGTGATATGGATAATATTCGTTTAGGGGAGTATCCAATAGACTTAAAACTTCTTTGTCTTGCTGATTTTGTAAAAAAATATGGTAAAGTAGATGAGAAAACTGATGCTTATATACATAATTTACTTACTTTACAATTATTAAATTCACATTGGGTATTGCCACCAATAGAATGGGTAGATGAAAAGCTTAGAATTGATTTTTTTTCAAGTGATTTTGAAAGACCGGCTATATCAATATTAGAAAGTATGGTTGATCAAAAAAATTTTACTGGAGAATATATAGTTCAATATGTTAAAAAGTAATTAATGGGGGTTGGAAATTATGAAAATAATACCAAATATTAGATTAGATTGGAATCAATATTATCAAATTGCTCAAGAACAAAGAATTAATTATGGTGGAGAGTCTGTTATTTGTAAGACAGGAGAAAATAATAGTTTGTATAAGTTTTTTTACGATCCAATATCAAATCATTTAATGGATATGTCTGGTAACAAATTACAAAAAATAGCAGAATTATATAAAATGAATCTTTCTTTTGCAGTACAGCCACTAGCAACTGTTACTGCGGGAAATTATTTAGTAGGTTATAAGATGACTTATAATCCACGACACATCTCTTTAAAAAAAGCTAAATTATCTAGAGAAGAAGCTATTGAAGTATTAAAAAAAAGTAAGACTGCTTTGGAATACTTTGCATCAAGAGATATAACTTATGGTGATGTTAGAAAATCTAATGTTTTATTAGATCCGTCTACCGGAGAAATAGAATTTTGTGATATGGATAATATTCGTTTAGGAGAATATCCAATTGATTTAAAAATTCCAAGTTTGAAGAAATTTGTAGAAAGTTATGGTACAATAGATGAGAAGGCTGATGCTTATGTACATAATTTAATGACTTTACAATTATTAAATTTCCCTTGGGAAGAATCAAGATATGGCTGGATAATTGAAATGCTTAAACTTGGTGTTTATCCAGAAGAATTTGAAGAATCAGCTGATTGTATATTTGAAAGTATGACTAAGCCAGAACAATTTAATGGGGAATATGCTATTCAATATATTAAAAGATAAGAGGTGAAATATGGAACGTTTACAAAAAGTAATAGCAAAATCAGGAGTTGCTTCGAGAAGAAAAGCAGAAGAACTTATTATTGAAGGGAAAGTAAAAGTTAATGGAAATATTGTTACAGAATTAGGTACTAAGGTATCTGATAAAGATAAAATTGAAGTAAATAATAAGATTATAGAAAAAGAGGTAAAAGAATACTATCTTTTAAATAAACCAAGAGGTGTAGTTACAACAACAACTGATGATAAAAATAGAAAGACGGTTATTGATTTAATTCCTACTAATGCAAGAATTTATCCAGTAGGAAGATTAGATTATGATACAACAGGAGCATTACTTTTGACAAATGATGGGGATTTTGCTAATATTTTGATGCATCCAAAACATGAAATTGAAAAAGTTTATGTTGCTAAAATAAAAGGTATTATTAAGGGTGAACAAATTAATAAGTTAAAAGATGGTGTAGAAATAGAAGAAGATGTTTTTGTTAAAGCAGTTAGAGTTAAATTAAAGAAGAGTGATATTAAAACCAATACTAGTATGATTCAAATAACTATTACAGAAGGAAAAAATCATCAAGTTAAAAGAATGTTTGAAGCAGTAGGGTTTGAAGTAATAAAATTAAAAAGAGAAAAAATTGCTTTTTTTGATTTAAAAGATTTAGCTTCTGGTGAGTATCGGAAATTGACTCCAAAAGAAGTTAGTAAAGTATATAGTTTAGATGTTAAATAAAAAACCTCATTTAGTTAATATGAGGTTTTATAATGCTAATATTTATTTTATAATAAATATTATGACTACATAGTAATGAATTCAAAATATATAAGAAATACTAATAATTTATTTCAAATAAACTATAAAATG
>CALVRD010000011.1 GCA_944358435.1 uncultured Bacilli bacterium
CCAATAATTTAGTAGCAATTTTATTTTGATTTGACTTATTCTTTGATGCTATTAAGTTGTAGGTAATTTTTTCTTTAAATGTTTTCTCATACAATTCTTTACTCATATATATATAGTTAGAAACATAGTTTTCAGTAATTCCGCTTACTTTTAATTTATATTTTTTCTGATTGGATGATTCAATGGTTAAATAATCTCCAACTTCTACGTTAAAACGATCTCTTATTTTAGGGGTAATAATAATACCATCATTATTAAGTTTTAGTTTTTTTTCAGTATCAGGTGTTCTTATTGAATAATATTTTTCAAAAAGGCCTGTACTATTTTCGGGGACAATCATGTAAATATCTAGAGTATTACGATCATCAATTACTTTAAATGATGATTGATTTAATAGTAAAGTATCAGTAACTAAACCATCTAGAGTATTTTCTAAGTCAGTAGTTATTTTTTCAATATTTGTTTTTAATACTAATAAATTATCATATTTAAATAAATCACTATATTGTTTATCACCTACTGTATTAATTGAGTCTCTTAGGCCTAGCCCAATCATAATTAGGAATGTACAGCCAGCGGTACCTAAAAAGGTCATTGCAACACGTTTTTTATATCTAGAAATATTTCTAAAAGTTATTTTTGAGGAAAAAGAAAGTCTATTCCAAATAAAATTAATCTTTTCTAACAATATTTTTTTACCACCTTTGGGGGCAATTGGTCTAAGTAAATAAGCTGGTTTTTGTTTTAATTCTCGAAGGCAAGAGAATATTACAACACTAATCATTAATAGACAGGCAACTAATATACAACCGGAAAATAAAGGTAATCTAAACTTATATGTAATATTAGGAAAATTAAGTGGAAAGCAATTATATACTAATCGTGGTAAAAATATTGTCCCTGTGAAATACCCTAAAACAGCTCCAAGCATTGTTGCGGATAAAACGTAGGCAAGATATGTTCCAATAATTTTAAAGTTGGAATAGCCAAGTGATAGAAGAGTTCCCATTTCCCCTCGTTCTTCAGTAATCATTCGACTCATGGTATTAGAAGTCATTAAAATAACAATAAATATGAAAAATATTGGTATAACATTGGCAATAATTGTAACTTGATTATATTGATCTTCAAGAATAGCATAAGAGGTAACTACATCATCTCTATTTAGAATGTACCAGTTAGCATCAGTAAACATATCTTTACTAATCATTCCATAGCTTGTATTAACAATTTCTTCAATTCGACTATTAAGTCTTTCAGTTTTTATTTTTTCAAGAGCTGATGTTGTCTTGGAAATTTTTTTCTCATAAGATGTTGAATAAGGTAAATCTTTTTTATTCTTATCAATTGTTACATAAGCTTCGGTATAATAATCATACTTAAAATTATCTTTTGGAACATAAATATAGGAATATAGTTTACCATTTCCAATATCACTATTACCATAATCATCGCTTGTATAGATAGGAGCATATATGGTTCCAACTACTTTATATGTTAAAATATCTAAGTCATCTTTATAGTCTTCATCAATAGTAATCTTATCTCCTACTTTATAAAAGTTAGCATCTGCCAAGCATTCATTATCTTTAATTGGAAGAGTTCCAGAAATTAAGTATGGTTCATTAATATTATCTTCAATAGCATGAACTCTAATGACATCGTTTGAAACTAAGACATCTTTAGAATAGCTTCCAACAGCTAAATTTACTCCGTCTAATTTTCCAATAGCATAAATGTCATCATCATTAAAGCCCATTGTACTAAGTAATTTTAAATCCATTAAGTTATTATTTTTATAATACTTATTTTGAACACCTTTTATAATAGGAACACTTTCAATAATTCCAGAATAAAATCCTACTCCAAGGAAGATGATAATGGCAAGAGATAAATATCTGCCAAATGATTTTTTTATCTTCTTTAGAGAATTTTTAAGAAGCATATTATCACCACTCAATCTCTTCAACTTTTTTAGGATTTTTATTGATTCTTATATCCTCAACTGTACCATTTTTAATAGTAATTACTTTATCAGCTACATCAGCAATTACCGAATTGTGAGTAATTAGAACTGTTGTCATATGCACATTTTTACAGTTCTTTAGTAATAAATTAATAATCATTTGGCCAGTTTCAGAATCAAGGGCTCCGGTTGGTTCATCGCACAATAATAATTTGGGATTTTTAGCAATAGCTCTAGCGATCGCAACTCTTTGTTGTTCTCCTCCGGATAATTGGGAAGGAAAGTTTTTCATACGGTCATTCAATCCAACTAAAGTTAAAATTGTTCTAGGATCAAGAGCATCTTTTGATAATTGACAAGCAAGTTCAATATTTTCAAGAGATGTTAAGTTTGCTATTAAGTTATAGAATTGAAAAACAAAACCAATATCATGTCTTCGATATTCTATTAATTGCTTATTGTTAAACTGATCAACTCGTTTTCCAGCGACTATAATTTTACCAGATGTTGGTTTATCCATACCACCAAGCATATTTAAAATAGTTGTCTTTCCGGCTCCACTTTGTCCTAATACAACAACAAATTCTCCCTCTTCTATTTCAAATGAGCAATTATTAACCGCTAAAACTTTTACTTCACCAGTATATTCTTTTTTTACATTTTTAAATTCAATAAAAGCCATTTTTTCACATCCTTGTCTAATATTAGCTACTCACTACCAACAACTTGACGATAAAAACACTATTATCTATATACTTCTACTACAGTTAATATTTTAATCATAGCAAAAGCATTCGTCAATATAGTTAAATTATATCACTAATTATTATATATTTTTTTAGATTTATAAAACATTCAAATAAAAGCAATAGTCTTATTTAAACTACTGCCTTGTATTAATAATTGCCTTTTACCTAATTAGTTTCTTTTCAAGACAATAAGGAACTACTTTATGTTTTAAAGTATTAGAAAGTATATCAGTACCATCTGTAGAGTTATACCACTTAAATTTTTCAATTTCATCTGAAGTATTTAATTTACCATTTAATTTACCATTATACTGAAAAACATAAAAATGAATTGGTGTTACTCCATCACTTGTAGCAATTTCATCAAATTCCATTACAAGTTCAAGTAAATTTTCATTAAATATAGCTTCACTACCTAATTCTTCATGGCATTCTCTTATCGCAGCTTCTAGCGGAGTCTCACTATCTTCAACTCGTCCACCAATCATTTGGTATGTTGGCCTTTTTCTAGGCTTATCAATTAATAATTTTTCTTCGTTAAAAAACATTGTTCCAACAACATTCATATTTAAAATTTTCCCTTCTTTTATAAGCGTAAAATATTATTTATATACTTTATAAGTATATAATATTAAGGCAATAATTACAATATTCTATAATAAGTTTCCGTAAATTATAGATTTTCTAGAGATATTTTGATATAATAAGCGTCACATAAGGAGATGGTATAGATGAAAATTATAACAGATAATGCTGCATATGTTCAGGAGATTGATCTTGCATATTTAAGTTTAAGTCGTTTACAAGTGCCTATTTCTATTCGCATAAGAGGTGGTATTGGTGGCGGACATCTTGCTAATACTAATAAATATAAATTTTATGAGTTTACTAGTCCTAGGGAAATTAGTTTTTTTAGAAATACAAATTGGATACTAGATTATGACGAAGTTAAGGATTTATCGGATGTAGAAATTATTCAATTAGGTGAAGCTGTTGTCCATGAAAGAAATTCTATTGCTTTAGAATTTAATGCTCTGGCTCCAGAAGTTCAAAGACAAAATTATGATCTTGTTGATAAATGCAGTTTTCTTGAGCATAAAGCGTATTCATTAGAATATTTTTTAGAATTTAAACATGGTAAGGTGAAAACAAACCTTCCAGATGGCATAGAGCCTCCTAGTGCGTCAGAAAATAAAGTATATAGAAAATAAAAGATATTAGTTCAATGAGTCTAATACCTTTTTTCTTTTGCTTTTTTTATGAATTGTCTTCCTGTTTCACGTAAATATTCTTCAATATAAATTTGGTGATAAGAAGGATCATACTCTAATAATTTTTCATAAAAGCGCATTAGAAGAACATTAACTGGAGCATGCATTTCACTACATTTATCTATTATTATTTCTCTTCTAGGTGTATTATCCATTGTATTAGATGTCATTCTAATATTAAAACAATCTTCTTGTCTAGTTATTTTTAATATATGCCTATTACCTTTTCTATCTTGGTTCAAATATTCTTCATAAGGGGAAAATTCGGTACTTATTAAAGTAATAGTATCATCATGAAATAGTTTATGATACCAAGCACTTTCTTTTACTTCTTGATTCATTTCACACATTTCTTTCTGCATAGCATAGGCTTCTTCTTCATCTTCGTAGGCTAATAAATCTTTACCAGTTAAGCAATATATGTCAGCTTGTTTTAAATCAGAAAACAATTCATCAAACAAGCTATAAATAAACATATTTTCTTTAGTAATATTAAATTCTATTTCTTTTGATGATAAAGTCCAAACACATAAATTTCCATTATCTTTGCAACCTATAGCTAATAAGTTTTTACCATTGTTTAAATAATATTCATAAGTTCCTGTCTTATAATCTAATTTTCTAGTTACTTCAAGCATACTTCTTCCTCCCTAGATTAAAAATATTGTAGCACAATTATTCTTCTTTTATCTTATTTTTAGTAATTGTTCTTTACAGATTTTATCAGTTTGATCTTTTGGTCCTTCTATTGCGACTGCTGAAATTTTTGGTAATGTGTAATCATCAATTTCAAATTTTATATTGTTCCATTTATAGGTTACTCTATGACATTTTAAAACTGTAATTTCTTTTAAGTCTAATATAGAAATTATGGATTTGATAAAACCTATATTTTCTTTTGTAATAATTAAATTATTAAATTCTCTTCTAACTACTGATGGATTATCACTTAAAATATCATCTTTAAAATTTAGTATTTTAAGCATCTTTACTTCATAGATATTTTTTGTAATTCTAGTTATTACTTTACCGCCATTTTTATAAATGATTCTTATTTGCTTATAATTTTTAATTTTTTATACTTATTAGTAATACAATAGTTTATAAATCTTTTTGTACTTTTTACTTTAAAACCATATTCTTATTCTTCATTCATCTTAATATATCCACCTGTTTTATTATAAATTATTTTTTATTTCTGGGAATAAATCGTAAACATTGTAACCTAGCTTTGTATCAATATATTCTTTTAATTTAAAAGCTTCTTTTACATGATATTGCGTGTTTTTATTAGCACCTCGACGAATTATTATATCTATAAGTCTTTTGTCAACTGTAACATTAATGGATGTACACATTAAGTCACATAAATTTATAATCTTTTCATAAATTGTATATTCATGATTTTTAATAAATTCGGTTCTAAAAGGAATTTCAGTTGGAATGTTTCCAGCAGTACACATTACGTCGTTATTTAAATAAGAGTGTGTTAGACAAATATTATAATATTCTTCATCATAACCTAAATCTTTTAAATAGTTATAACCATTCATAACATGATTAGAAAATTCTCCGATAGATTTTCCTATATCATGAATATAGCCTAACGTTTTGGCAAACTCTACGTCTAGCTTTAATGCTTCAGCTATTTTTCCAGCACTATTCCCTACGCAAATTGAATGATTTATCCAACCATCACTTTTTGTTTTTCCACGAGCATTTTCTAACATGTCTAAAGCTTCTTTACTTGTTAATTTCATAATCATTACCTTCTTACTACTTCAAATTATTAGTCTAAGTAAATTATACATTAAATGGCCAATTTTCATATTAAAATTTCAAATAAATCTTTTAATATATAGTTTGTAGCATTTTTTCTTTAATTAACTTTTCTTTTTACCAGTCTTCAAATAAATAAAATCAGATTCATTAAACTTCATTACACGTTCCATATATTTTAATCACTTACTTTAACTTTTGATTTAATACTAGCAGTAGTATAAATTTGATTAATAAATTCAAGAAATTCATTAAAATTTTTTATACTATAATCAGCTAATTTCTCAATACGCTTTCTATCTATATTAGCATACTTATCATAAACATTTACTACTTCAATTCCTGCATTCTTACCTGCTAAAACACCAGTATAGGAATCTTCAAAAATTAAACATTCACTTGGTTCTATTTTATAATACTGCATAATTTTATTATAAATTTCTGGATCGGGCTTTTTATTTTTTACATCTTCTTTTTTAGTAATTAAATCAAATGTTTCTAAAATATTTAGTTTATTTAGCATTGTCTTGTTTTTCTTAGATAAAATATCTAATTGAACCTGAGTTGTCATAGTTGCTAGAACAAGAGTAAAACCTAAGCTTTTTAGTCTTAATATTACTTCAACTGAGCCTTCCTTAAAATCCATTTCCTTTTCTAAGATAACGCCTGATTTTTCCCATCTTATTTCTAATAACTTTTTAGGATCATGGATACTTAATCCATACTTTTTAATTAAGTAATCACAATAAGTTAAATATATATCGCTATCCATATTATTATGAAGAAATTCATCTCTTTCTATTTGAATATTATTTAAATCAATAGTCATATTACCGTATTCTTGAATTACTTCTTGATCTACCTTATTCCATATACCAATGGAGTCAATTAGGGTACCATCTAAATCAAAAATTAGATATTTTTTATTTTTAAGTTTTAAATCATTAAGTTTTTTCATGTTATACTTCACTCATTTTCTTTATTAAAAATATTATCTAATAAAATTATACCAATTTTTCACTTTAAGTACAGCTTGAAAATATAAGTGTTGTGATAATCAAGTGAAAATTTTCTAATAAATAAAAAACATCTGATTTAAAAAATCAAATGTATCCTTTTTTATTTTATTCAAGTTTCCTTGACGTATTAATATTAACACAAGAATTTCTTTTTTACCAGTCATTTTGATGTCTATCAACTTCTAAATAACAATTATATGGTGCCGATTAAAGGACTTGAACCTTCGACCTACTCATTACGAATGAGTTGCTCTACCAACTGAGCTAAATCGGCAAGTAATATTGAGTGAAATTTTATTAAATGGTGTTTCAAAGAAAGGACCATGCCAATTTTATAGACAATATTTAATAGTTAATAATAACTATTAATCGATATAAATATAACATTTATCTAAAAGAAAAGCAAGCAGATGCATCCACTTGCCAAGGTGTAGATTAAAGTCATTCACATTTATAATATGCCATAATTTGTTAAGCTTTGCTTCTTAGTTCGATAGTTAAGATAGTCTGAAACCATCACAACAAATAAACTCTAATCTCTTTCTTAATGATTCTTCCGTTCTAACTTCTTGCTTGATAACACTTATCATTTTAATTAATCCTTTCTTTGAAAGATTTTTTTCTAAACAAGAAAAAAAGCAATCCTAATTTAGAATTAATTGTCTATTTATTCTCAAAACTTATAAAAAGTTCGAGCAGATTTCCCTATGGTGCCGATAGCGAGAATTGAACTTGCCTCTGATCCTTACCAAGGATCTGTTTTACCACTAAACTATATCGGCAATTTTTACATATTTAATGTGTTTTATGCAAAATATTCTTTTTAATAAATTGGTGTTCGAGACGGGAATCGAACCCATACCATTTCCTTCGGGGGGAAATATTCTATCCTTTAAACTACTCGAACAAGACGGAGTTTATTCACATTTAACTCCAAACTGATTTGCAAAATTTAACCAAGTTTTTAATTTTACTTTACCATCTTTATCAACGACATTATCTTCCTCGCCTTCTATTTCAAGTAAGGCATCGGTATCGATTTTGGCGTAATTAATAACTATATCACTAGTAACTGAGAATTCTCCTCTTGTGACTTTAGCATCATAATATTCAAGTCCTTCATAGGCTTTAAAAATGTTTTTATAAGCATCTTCATATGTATCTAATACTTGTGCATCATCACTAATTATTTTTTCAGTAGAATGTAGAACTGTTAAATATTCGCCCTTATAGTAAAGTTCATATTCTAATTTTGAAGTGGCATTATCAACCGATCCGGTTCTGCTACATTTCATAACGCCGTCAGCTTGTTTTTCTGTACTTGTACCACAGCCAGTACAAATTAGTATAAATAAAATTATGATTAATACTTTAATATTTTTAAAAAATTTACTCATTGTCATTCTCCTCAAGCAACTTAATTATTTTGTTTTGATTCTTAATCATTAAGTTAATATGATCGTGTAATGATTCAAGAATAAGTTCACTCTTTAAATCTGTTCTATAATCATTTTGGTTACGTAAACTATCCTTAGCTGCTTGTCTATTCTGACTCATCATAATAATTGGGGCTTGAATAGCAGCAATGCAGGATAATAACAAATTTAATAAAATAAACGGATATGGATCAATCTCACTGCCATTAATAAGTATTACAGTATTTAATATAATCCAGCCAATCAAAAATAGAATAAAAATTATAATAAAGGACCAACTACCAACAACTTCACTAACTTTATCAGCAATTCTATCACCAAATGACATTTTAGCTTCTTCTTGTTTATCAACATCAATTGCAATAGGTTGATCAACTAATAAGTCTAATAATTCTTCTTCATCTTTTTGATCTAATTCATTATTTCTTAATAGCATTTTAACTATTTCTTTTTTAGTTCTTCTTTTTTCCATATCCATCACCATAAAGAGTATAACATAAATATTTTTAATATAAAAGAAAAAATAGAATTATCAAATACTAAAATTGATTTAGAAAATTACAAATCTTTGTATAGAATTCTACTTTTACATCTATATCCATATTTTTTAAAAAATTGTGTCTTGCAAAGGGGAAGTCTAAAACTTGACTATTTGTAAGATTAGCGTATTCTAATATTTCATTTCTAAAGAAGTCACCTTCACCAGTAATTAATAATAATTGTTTAACTGCTTTATTTTTACTAAGTAGTGGGAAAACTAGAGGATTTTTATAATCCTTTTTGTATTGTAAGCTTCTACTATAATAATTTTTCAGATTAGAGATTAAATCAGCTGTTACTCTATCGTTTTTTTCAAGAAGCATGTCAGAAAAATAATTATCACTTAAAATAGGACTAACTAAAATACTTTTATTAATCTTTTCAGCTAATAACTCATTAATTCCTATTACCATAGTAGCACCTATAGAGTCGCCCATTAAAGTAATATTAGAATTCTTAATACCATTTTTTTCTAAGTTTTCTACTAAGAAACTAACACATGTGGAACAGTCATTTAAACATTCTAAATATTTTTTATCTTCGTCATAATCAACTGCAATAACAAGTTTCTTTGTATTAAGAGCTAAATCCATACATATGTCAGCATAATGATTGCCACAACCAGAAACGGAAGATATTCCGTGAACATAAATAATTACTTTATCTAAATGGGATACTTTCTCTGGATAAAATATTCTAACTGGGACTATGTTGTCACTTAATACAATTTTATAACTAGAAATATTTTTCTTAGAAATTGTTGGATGAATAATCTTTTCTACACTACTATATAATTTATATTTTAAACCATCTTCAAAATTATTTATCTGTTTCATTTGCTTCACCAATCTTATGATATCATAAAAAAAAGACTTTCTTTTCATGAAAAGTCTCTTGGTTGACACTATTTACCACTACTTATTAGTTTTTGTTAGTCTAGAACTGCTATATTATCTTCTAGTGAATTATATACTTTAACTTTTCCTAAAGAATTATTCTTATTTAGTAAACTATGTAATTCCATTTGCCTTTTTGTCTCTTTTGCAACGCCACTGGCCCCATCTAAAAGTGCAACTGTTGGCATTTCTTCTAATATTTCTTTTTTTACAAAAGGATAATGGGTACAACCTAAAACAATAGAATCAATATTTTTATCTTTATAATCTTTAAAAATGTTTTTTAATATTTCTTTTACTTTTAAAGTATCTTTTTTTTCAATAGCTTGAGCTAGACCATAACAAGGAACTAGATAAATATTTTGATCAGCTCTTTTATTATCTCGAACTAATTCATTAGTTCGCTCTGAGTCAATAGTCCCTGGAGTTGCCATTACAAGAGTATTTTTAAAATTATGATCACAAGCCACTTTTATAGCAGGAACTGTTCCAATAAAGATAATATCACTATATTTATTACGTAAATATTTTATACATCTAGTTGTTGCGGTATTACAAGCAATAACAATAATCTTACAACCATAGCTTTTTAGATTTTCGACAATATTACTTGTGATTTCAAATAATTTCTCATCACTTTTTTCACCATATGGATTATTTAAACTGTCGGCATAATAAAAAAAGTTTTCATTTGGTAATAATTTACGAAGTTCTGCTAAAATTGTAAATCCACCTATTCCTGAGTCAAATACTCCAATACATTGTTCCATAAATATCCTCCATTACTAATGTAATATATCATACTTTTTATATTTAGATTTATTTTTTTATATATTGTCTATTATAAACTTCTTTATCTTCTTATTGATAGTAAGCTAGACAATTTATAAAATCTCTAGAAGTGAAAAATTTTTCTTTAAACATTTTAATTTCAGATTGAATTAACTTATATCTCATTACAAACCTAGACGCATAAACATCTTTGCTAAAAAGCGTTTTAGCAATTATTTCTTCTTTTCTTAATACTTTGTTTACCGTTAGATGTTCAGCAACATATAAATCATAATATCCATAGTAATCATCTTCAAATTCTATTATTTCTCCACTTCCAGTAACTAAATCAATTAAAAAATCTTGATTCATTCCATTTACGTAGCGTAGAGTATCTTCTAATCTTTTATCAAAATGGAAACCATTACCACCATTTTTAGCTCTTACAGGTGGAATGACTGAATAAGTGTTGTCAACAATAAATTCCATTCCATACTGATTAGTGATATCACTATTAAAAGATTTATATCCATGTACTATCACTTAATAATACTCTATTTTAAAAACTTGTCATTTATTTTACGTATAAAGTTATAATCACTCATTCGAATAATTTTGATAGTTTTATTACCAATTACTGTTTCAATATATTTAGCATTGTCATAAATTGAATTATCACCATCAACTGTAATAATGATATTTTTACTATTTCTTAATGGTATTAAACGTATAGTTTTATTTGATGGAACAATTACAGAATTAATTAGACTTCGATAACTCTTACTATTTAAGGGCGCAATTGGGGTAATTTGTAAGGTATGAAATGTATTAAATACGATGCTACCTCCAAAACTAAGATTATAGGCAGTTGATCCAAAAGAAGTAGATATTAAAACTCCATCTCCAGCATATTCTTCAAGTAAATCATCATTAATATAAACATTTAGATGAAGAGTATTAAGTTCTTTATCACGAACAACTAATTCATTTAAAGAAAATTTTCTAGAAATATTATTCTCAGTATGAATTTCAATCTCCTGAACGCCAATTACTTCATACTGAAATTCTTCTTTTACAAGTATTTGAATAAAATCATCAAGAGAATTTTCATCAATTTCTTGAGCAAAGCCAAGTGTTCCGGCATTAACCCCTACATAATAGCAATCACTTGCAAAATTACTATTTTTAATCATTCTAAGGAATGAGCCGTCACCACCGATAGCAATTCCTAAATCAAAGTCTTTATCTACTAGTTCGAAATTATTTTTAAGTAGCTTTTCTCTAACAATATTAGCCATATTTTGAGATCTTAAGTTATCATTAGGAAACAGTTTTATGCGTTTAATCTTTTTCATTTTACTTTCTCTTATATCTAAATAATACTGATGGTCTATGTCCTCCACCGGTACGCATTTTATTAGTCTTTTCTACTTTATCAGCTATAATTCGTCTAAAGGCTGGATCAAGTAACTTCTTATTTAAAATAATTTCATATACTTGTTGTAATTCACCTAAAGTAAAATATTCAGGCATCATATTAAAAACGACATCAGTATAACTAATTTTATTTCTAAGTCTTTCTAATCCAGAAACAATAACTATTGAATGATCAAAGGCAATATCTGCATTAGCAACTACTTCAAAGGAATATCTATCAGTGGTTTTTTCACGTAAAATCTTTTTTACTTTAAAAGTAATTGATGAAGTACCATTATCTAAAGTAATTGAGATACTATTCTTATTTTCTTCATATAAAACAACATCAAACCAACTAGCATTTTCATTAATTAAGTTTGTAAGTTTATTTTTATCAACTAATGCAATATAAGAAGTAGACACTACTCGCATTCTAGGATCTCTTTTAATATCATCAAAAGTATATAACTGCTCTAAATAGATATTTTCTAGATTTGTTTCTTGTTTTAAGACTCTTTTGGCACAGTCCTCTAATGTTTCATTACTAGCATTTAAAAATCCACCAGGTAGGCACCATTTATCTTTATAGGGATAATCATGTCTTTTTACTAGTAAGATACTCATCATTTTCTTATTTGTTTTACGATAATTACTTTGTTCTTGATCTGATACACTAACAAGTAATATATCAGCTGTCATCGATAGCTTTTCAAAAGCACTTGAATCATAATTCTTTAAAAATTCTTCTTCACTATTATATTGATTCATTATACTATATCACCTCAATCTACTACTTTAATTATACACTACTTTTCTATAATATCTAACATCATTGAAACTATTTTTTCAATTACAAGTTCTTTATTTTCTTTTCGGCTACCTAAAGTGGCTTCTACTTTAGCTTGATAGAATTTATCATTATTTCGATCATAAATGCTTATAAAGACAACATTATCTTCGCCATATGGGTTATTTACATCAACTCTATTTAGCTTTCCAGTAATTCCTACCCCATAATCACTGTTTGCAAAAAGAGAAATATTTTTACTCATTTCATCAGCAGTTTGCATACTATAAACACTGTATTTATCTATTACTTTACTATCAACGCCCATTTTTATTTTATATTCATTAGAGTAAGTAACGGCACTATATTTTAAAATTTCACTAGCTCCTTCAATATTAGTAATACTATTACTGACCCCGCCACCGGTACACGATTCCATTGTTGCGATAGTCTTTTTTAGTTCAATTAATTTTAATACCAATTCTTTCATAACATCCTCTCTTTCTAGTTAGATAAATCATATAAATGATTTTCCTTAATATATTTTAAAACAGATTCATCTAAATAGTCACTAATTTCTTCATTATTATTTATCTTTTCTCTAATAAGAGTTGATGATAATGTACTTGGAGTAACATCAGTTATTATAATGTTATCTTGATATTTTTTGTATTTTTTCAAAAGACTTGAAATGTCTTCTGCTTCTCTTCTGATAACTAAAATCTTATAATTTTCTAGTATTTCTATACCTTTTTCCCATTTATCGATATAACTTAAATTGTCAGTTCCACAGACAAAATAAATAGTATCTTTTGGGTAACATTTTTTAAAATAATTTAAAGTTTCATAAGTATAAACGACTCTATTTTTTAATTCATAGTCACTTACTATACATCTTTTATCATTATTAATCATTAATTTCAGCATATCTAGTCTATTTTTATCACTAAGTAAATTATCTTTATACATGTACTTACTGCCTGTTGGAACATAGATGATTTTATCAACATAATTTTTATTAAGTAGTTGAAGAGCTATATTATGATGCATTTTATGAGGTGGATTAAAACTTCCACCAAAAACTCCGATTTTCATTTTTTACCTTCTTTCTTATTATATGTAATTTTATTTTTATTTAACTAATTGTTTTACGGCTACTTTAGCAATAATTCCATTAAAATATGGTTTATTAACTGTATGTTCTCCCAAACCATATCCTTCTGTTGTAGGAGTTACTCCTTTGTCAAAGCTTACATATTGAACAGTATATCCAGCTTCACTAAGTAGTGATTTAAAAACTCCGTTAACTTCTGCTTCACTTAAAGTTCTACTCATAAGAATTTTTTCTCCCATAAAATCAAAACTACCATTTAATGTAATTTCAACTCGGACATCTTCTCTTTCAGACATTCCATAGCCAAACCAGTCACGGGAGCATTTTGTAGTAATAACTCCATTAAAGCCTTCTATTTTCTTATAATACTCTTCTAGTGAATTTTTTACCTGTTCTTTTTTAAATTTAATTTCCATTATACCACTTTCTTTCATTGTATTTTTTTCTCTTGTTATTAACATTATATTAATAACTAAGTAAAAAGTCAACCTCTTTTTAACATTTTTATAAAAACATATTTTAAAGAAAACAATGTCTTTTAGACATTGCTTAAATATTTAAATTAAAAGTAGCTAGGATTTATTTTTTTACTTTTTGGCGGCCTATTTTTACTAGATCATTTTCTTTATTCCAAGCTGGATTTCTATTTATCAAAGGAAATCCTCCTGGTAGTTTAGACCAGTTTTCTCTTGGAAGATAGAATTCTAAAATACCAGTTGCTGTTCCTAATTGAACTAATTTATCTACTACATCATAGTCAGTTGTCCATATTCTTTCGAATCTATCTTTATTTAAATTATTGAATTGTTCTCCTAAAACGAAATCGATTTCATGAAGTTCGCCCACCATATCGGAAATAGCTTCAATGTTTTCACCTAGTCTTGTTAAATTGAAATCACAATTACTATTAACTCCTTCTCCTGTTACAGTAGGATATAGTTCGGCCGGTCCAGAAATTTCTGCTTCTTGAAGGCGACAAATATCAAAGATATCGCAAACTCTTTCTTCTGTTAAAAGCCATTTATGAATTTTGTCAGTATTACTTTCTACTCCAGATTTTACGCAACGTTTGATATAACTTTTAACGATTATTCTTAGAACTTCTCGCTCAATTACTTCCGTTTCATTAGAAAAGTCCATGTCTTGTTTTTGATCTTTAACATTGTCAAAATATTCTGCTAGCGTTCCACTACGCATAGCAAAAATTAAGTTTTCTACGGTATTTCCACTTGAAAAAGAAGTTATAATCGAATCAAATACATCTTGGCTATTATGTTTAATTAGTTCTTCAAACATTTCATTTTCCTTATCAGTAGTAAGTAGATGATTTCTGTAATTCCAAACATGTAATAATAATGTTTCTTTTTCTTCTTCTGTATATTCATTAAACTTTTTTAGTTCCATATTTATTCCTCACTTTTTTAAATTAACTATTTAGTATTTAAATACTACTTTAGTTACTGCTTATTTTGTTTTTTGTATTCATAAGGGGGATAAGAAATTATGTCTTTGTTATTTTTTGTTTCTAAAATCATCGCATTAGATCTGTAATCAGATAAACTGGTTTCATCAGATTGGGTAATAGCTAACTTTCCAATTGCAGTTCCTAATCCAAGTAATAGATCGGCTATTTTAGAGTTATACGTCCAAGTTCTTCCACAAAAATCTTTCATTAAATCGTTAAATTGTAAGCCATTTTGAAGTGATGGAAGTTTATTTAACATTTTTAATATTTGATTTTTATTTTTTTGAAGCTTAGTACTACTAAAGTAAAAGGTTTTATTTAATCCTTGCCCAATTACAAAATCAACTACTGGTTTATCTTCCATAATTTCTTTGCCACTTAGTGAACTATTTAAATAAAGGCGCTGAACTTGTCTTTCATGTAGTGGCGAAGGAAAAAGTAGTGCCGTATCATAGACTACATTTTCAAAAGGGATTGGAAAGCCATAGTTAGCTTCATCGTCTTTACCAATTACATTATATGTTTTGGTTAGTAAAGCTATTAATCTTTTTTCATTTTCTGATTTTTCTTTTAAATATTCTTCTGATTTAGCATATTGTAAAACAACTTTAGTGTAATCATATAAAGAATTAAGTCGCATAGCATATATTAATCTTTCACTAGATTCATTTACGTACAAGCTAACAGAAGCTATTTGAAAAACAAGTTCAGGATCATCTTCAATCATTCTTAAAAACGTATTATATTCATCTTTTTTAAGAAGTAAGTTACTAAAATAGACAAACCATTGCAAGAGTAGTTTTTTTTGTACAGTTTTGCTATATTCAGTAAATGGTTTATTTTCTAATAGGATCTTTTCTTCTTCCATTACTACTCCCCTTTTTTATTGCTGCTTCAATAAATCAAAAGAATTTATTAATAGCAATTATTTTTTTCCGTTTGATTTCATATTATAACACATTTTTTTCAAAAGTACAGAAAAAGAAGAATTAATCTAACTCTTCTACTTCTTCTAGCCAAATAGCATAATTAGCATCACTTGGCATTCTTAAATCCCCTCTTGGAGAAAGACTAATTGTACCAACTTTTACCCCATCAGGGACACAGTTTCTTTTAAATTGCTGCGTAAAAAATCTCTTAACAAATACTTTTAACCATTTTTTTAACGTAGAATTATCAAATTTACCCTTAAATGTTTCTTGAGCTAAGAAATATATTTTCTTTGGACTAGCTCCATATCTTAAGAAATGATATAAGAAGAAATCATGTAATACATATGGTCCAATACTGCTTTCGGTTTGTTGTAAGATATTTCCGGCTTCATCTGGAGGTAATAATTCTGGAGAGATTGGAGTTTCTAGAATATCGTAGATAATTTCTTTCTTTGTCTTATCAGAATTGTCTGCTACATAATTTACTAAATATTTAACAAGAGTTTTAGGTATGGAGCTATTTACGGAATACATACTCATATGATCTCCATTATAAGTACACCAGCCTAGGGCAAGTTCTGATAAATCACCAGTACCAATAACAAGACCATTTTCCATATTCGCAATATCCATTAAAACTTGAGTTCTTTCACGGGCTTGAATATTTTCATAAGTAATACTACGATCATCTAAAGGTAGACCAATATCTTGCATATGAAGAATAGAAGCTTCCTTAATACTAACTTCTTTTAAAGTAGCTTTATACTCATTAACAAATTTGCAAGCATTATTATAAGTTCTTCCAGTGGTACCAAAGCCAGGCATAGTAACTCCTATAATGTTTTTAAGGTCAAGATTTAATTTTTTAAAAGCCTCAACTACGACTAAAAAGGCTAAAGTTGAGTCAAGTCCTCCAGAAATACCGATAATGCATTTAGGATAATTAAGTTGAATTAGGCGTCTTGCTAGAGCAGCTGACTGAATAGTAAATATTTCCTTGCATCTTTCATCTCGATATATCTTACTACTAGGTACAAAGGGATATTCCTTATAGATTCTATCAAACTTAGTTGAGTCTTTTACTTCGACATCTATAATTTTATAATCATTAACTAATACATTAGTCATAAAAGAACTATTTCTAAGACGATCATTTGCTAGTTTTAAGACATCAACATCAGAATAGATAAGCTCACTTTCTATTTGGAATCGGTCATTTTTCTTTAATAGAGAACCATTTTCATAAATCATACTAGCTCCACTAAATAATATATCTGAAGTGGATTCCATTATTCCACTAGAGCAGTATACATAAGCTGAAATAGTTTTAGCAGAAGTAAAACTTACTAAGTTATTACGATATTCATTTTTACCAATTATTTCATTACTACTAGATAAATTAAAGATAATTGTTGCTCCATTTTGGGTGTGATAACAACTAGGTGGATTGACTGACCATAAGTCTTCACAGATTTCTATTCCAAAACAAATATCTTTTAAGTCTTTATCTTTAAATAATAATTTAGGAGAAATTGGAACAGTTTGATCTAATAAATTTACTTCATTACTAAGTAGATTTAAACTAGAAGCAAACCATCTTTTTTCATAAAACTCGGCATAATTGGGAATAAAAGTCTTAGGAACTATACCAAGAATTTTTCCTTTGCTAAGAACAACAGCACAATTAAATAATTGATTATCTAGTTTTATTGGCATTCCAATTATAGAAATTATATTTAGCTTTGAGGTCTCATCAAGAATAACTTTTAATCCTTCTTTAGCTTCAGCTAATAACTTATCTTGAAAAAATAAATCTCCGCAAGTATAACCAGTTAAAGCAAGCTCTGGGGTTGAGACAATAGCAACATCTTTTTTTTCGGCTTCCTTTATCATTCTTACTATTTCTTTAGCATTACTATTTGGGTCAGCTAAGGCTAACTTATTAACAATGCTTCCTACTCTTACAAATCCATACTTCTTCATAGTTTCTTCTCCATTTCTATTTTTTTAAATATTGTTTAGCTTTTTCTAAGGTAATTATGGAGTTAGCATCAGCGATTAGTCCCATATTAGCTAACTCTAAAGCTTCCTCATAACTACATTCAAAATATCTTATATATTCTCCTTCATCTAGGTGTTGGTGAGAAATCTTCTTACAATTTCTAGCTAGAAAGCTCGTATTAAAAGAAGATGAGCATCCTTGGTCTTGATAAAAGCTTGCTAGAGGAATTAAATCTTTGGAAACATAACCGGTTTCTTCAAATAGTTCTCTTCTGGCAGCAGTCTCATAATCTTCACCATTTTCAACATAGCCAGCCGGTAGTTCAACTCCTACTTTAGTTATAGTAAAGACTCGTGGTTGAACTACTAGTATTACATTTCCTTCGGTAGTTATTGGTAAAATAATACAAGCATTACCATTTGATTTATTTTTAACAAGTTTTTCTCTTCTAATAACATCACCATTTTTTAGTTCACATAAATAACTTTCAATTCCTAAAAAGTTTCCTTTTGTTTCAAGTAATTGCATTCTTTTTACTTTTAACTCATCAATGTAGCTATTTAACTCCTTAAGCTTATCTCTTCGCATCTTTTTTCTCCATAACTTTTGGTCTTTCATTTACTATTGTACCACCATATAATTCGATTAGGCTATTTTTTAATTCTCTTAGTTTATCTGTTAGGTCAACATAATACTCATGAGGCATATTAATTCTAGTAATTTCCGGGTATAATGTTTTAAATTCGGCATCACAGTATGTCTTTTTTTCTTCTAATGTTGGCTCTTGATAGACTAGCTCTCCGTTTTCAAAAATTGGTACTTGTAATTCTCGAATACGATAATTTTCAATAACTGTTTTTTTCCAAGTTTCTACTGGATGGACTAAAGTGAATCTATCTTCGGCAATCTTTTCATCAGCTAAAGCAACTACGTCTCCCAAAGCATAACCAGTTGTTTTATCGTAGAAACGATATACTTTTTTATATCCAGGATTAGTTGTTTTAATTCCATCATTACTTACTTTGATTCGTGGTTCAACTTGTCCATCTTTTTCGACTGCAACTAATTTATAAACACCACCTACACGGTCATTAGCAGCCGCAATATTATCACCGACTCCTAGGGAATCAATAACTGCTCCTTGATTTAATAAATCCCTTATTGTATATTCATCTAAACCATTTGACAAGCAAATTGTTGCCTCTGGATAGCCTGCTTCATCTAACAAATTTCTTGCTTCTTTTGAAAGATAAGCCAAATCACCACTATCAATTCTAATACCTTTAAAGTGATAACCATTTGGTTTTAAGTAATCGTCTGCTACTCTAATAGCATTAGGAATACCACTTTTTAACGTATTATAAGTGTCAACTAAGAAAACGCAATTATCGGGATTTGCTTTGGCATACCCTAGAAAAGCTTCATACTCACTATCAGACATAGTTACTAGGGAATGGGCCATTGTACCAAGAACAGGAATACCATATCTCATACCAGCTTCGGTATTAGAAGTACCAGCACAGCCACCAATATAGGCTAGTTTACTAGCTTCAACTGCACCTTCACTTCCACGCCCTCGTCTAGCTCCAAACTCCATTACCATCCTTCCTTCAGCCTCATTAGTAATTCTTTTGGCCTTTGTTACTACTAAACTACCATAATTAAAATTAGTAAGTAAAGATGTTTCTAAAATTTGAGCAGACACAGCATCAGCTTTAACTGTTAAAACTGGTTCGTTGGGAAAAACAACGGTTCCATCAGGTACAGCGTAAACATTTCCTTTAAATTTAAAATCTTTTAAATAAGTTAAAAACTCTTCACTAAATTTGCCTAAGCTACGTAAATATTTTATTTGTTCTTCATCAAATTTAAAATTCTTAATATAGTCAATTGTCTCATCCAATCCAGCACTAATTGTATATCCGCCATTAAAGGGATTCTTTCTAAAGAAGATATCAAAATATACTTCTTCTTGAGCACGGCCTTCTTTAAAATACGTTTGAGCCATTGTTAGCTCATAAAAATCTGTTCGCAATGTTTTATTTTTCATAATTTTCACCATCCTATTTTTCCTTCTTTTTAACTAAGCTAATTCCTTGTTGTTCCATCAATAAATATGCAGCATCCACGTAATGTTTTCTTTTATTTTCTGCGTATGTTGCAACAGCATCAGTATGAACATTTATTCTTATATCTTTATTATGTTGATCAAAGTAGTTTGCTAAACCCATTGTTCCATTAAAATCACAAACATCAGTACAACAACCGACAACATTAACCTCTTCTAAATTATCTAAGCTAGAAATTAAATTTCTAAAGTCAGGAGACTCCATATAGCTAGTTGAATTTTTTTCAACTGATATCGTATTTTCTCCTTCCTCATAGACTTTTAGTTCAGGTACTAACTCTGCTTCACTAGTACCTCTGATGCAATGCTTTGTACCAGAAAATCTTTTAAATTCAGTAGCTTCTTCATCATGGGTATCTTTTATAAAGATAATTAAATCACCATTTACTTTACTCTCTTTAATTAATTCAATTTGTCTTGGAATAACTCTACTAATATTATCATCATGTAGAACTCCTTCTCTAACAAAACCATTAACCATGTCGACGATAATTAAGCATCTTTTATAAACTTGTAAATTATTAATCATATTTTTTTCTCCTCTTTTTTACATTTTATTAAAAACAATAGCTATTATTTATACAAGATTTTTTCTCTTGTTATTAACATTATATTAATAACTGTTTATTTTGTCAACAACTTTTTATCATTTTGTTAAAAACTATTTTTTTACCAAAAAAAGGGACTCTATTTATGAATCCCTTTTGTAATTATGAATGATACGCCTCTCTTTTCATTTTGAATTGTAATATCATAATTCATTAAGTTTAATGTTTTTTTAACAATTGATAGGCCAAGCCCAAATTCTCCTTTGATTCCCTTTCGGAACGGAGTAAATATTCCTTCAAGGAAATCTTTATCAATATTATCTCCGTCATTATATAAAATGAGTTTATTGTTCTTTGCTGTAATTTTTATAGTCGTAGTAGCATATCTTATAAAGTTACTAAGTAAGTTATCAAGTACTGTTTCCCAATTTTCAACAGTTCCAACGTAATGTGATTTTTTATCAATGTCAGTGATAAAATTAATATCTTTTTTATGGAACTTAAATTTTTCTACTTCCTCCTTAATTATTTTTTCCATATCAACGGGAACATTCTCAACGTTTTTAGTGCTTATAAGATAATCAAGTTTATTTAAATAAAGAAGTGAGTGTACTTTTTGTTCTAGTTTTGCAGTCTGTTCTTTGATAACGTTTAATGCAGTTGTTTCATCTTCAACGTTATCTTCAACAGCTTCAATATATGATTTTATAACAGCGAGAGGTGTCTTAAAATCATGTGAAATGTTTTGATACATTTGATTACGATATTCCTCTTGATTTATTAGAGAAAGGCGCATATCCTCTATCGCTAATGCAAGTGACCTAATTTCATCATCAGTTTCAAAGTCAACTGCATGATTATAATCTGGATTATCAATATTATCAATCTTACTTTTTAGTTTTTCAATTTTTCTAACAGTAATTGAACTCCAAGCAGTAAGAATTAAGCCAATTAATAAGCAAGTTGCTAATACTATTGGAAATATTGCTCCTAATATAGCCGATTTTGTTTCATTAATATAGCTATCATCAGATAAGGCTATTTTAATTACTTTATCACTTTTAATGGTGCAATAATAATAATTTTTATGATTATATGTAAACTTTCCATAGGTATCTTCTATCTTTGCAAGTAAAGTATCTAAGCTATCTACTTTAATAATATCTTTTAAGTTACTTGTTGAGATAACCTCATCATCAGTTATATAAATATAGGCAACTTCCGTATTTAGTAATTTATAATCAAAGTTACCACTATTAACTATTTTTAATGGTTCTTTCAAGTAAACATAGATATTATTTTCAGCAACGGGAATTATCATTTTTGGTAGTACTAGTCCAAGTGAAATAAAGAGTAAGACAAAGGCTAAGAGGATTAGCCAGATTAATTGTCTACTAAGTTTATTTGTGGACTTTTTCATGATAAGCGATACCCGTAGCCATAAATTGCATTAAGATTTAATTTAGGCATTTTCTTTCTAAGACGCCTTACTAAGTCATCAACTACACGATCTGATCCAAAATAATCAAATCCCCATATTGTATTTAAAATTTCTTCTCTAGAAAAACATTTATTTATATGTTTTAAGAATAAAATTAAGAGATCAAATTCTAAAGTTGTTAGTTTAATTTCTTTATCATTTAAAGTTACCAATCTTTTAATTAAATTAACTGAGTATTCTTCATAAGTAATAATATCTTGATTTTCTTCTTTATATACTCTTTTAATTATCTTATTAACTCTTAAAACTAGTTCTTTGGGCGAATATGGCTTTGTAATATAATCATCACTACCAAGTTCTAATCCTAATATTTTATCTAAGTCTTGATCTCTAGCTGATGTAAATATGACAGGAACATATTGGTCTTTTTCTCTAATTTCTTTAATTATGTCATAGCCATTAATATCATCACCAAGCATAATATCAAGAATCCATAAATCTGGTTTCTTATCAATATAGTCTATCGCGTCTTTTCCTTTTGTGAAACAGATAACATTATAACTAGCTTTTTCTAAATAAGCTTTAATAAGTGTTGAAAGGTCAACTTCATCTTCTACCAAACAGATTGTATACATTTCTAATCACCACCAATAGTATACCATTAAATAATAATATTTTCTATAACCTTATACTCATCCCTCCTTTATATATATAAAGTTAAGTATAAATTGTCTAATTGTTACTAATAAATTTTCTCTATCTTATAATCATTACCTCCTTTGTGCTTTAATCATACCTCTTAAATGTAGTCGAAATATCGCACATTTATGGGAAATTATGGGAAAAAGAAAAAGAGATTAAATCTCCCATACATTGTTTCATAATTATTAAAAACATCTTAAATCATAATATCTATATTATTTTCTAGGCAGACTTTAGCTTTTTCTTCTTTATCGTAATCACTATAATAACCTTTAAAAGTGAAATTATTCTTATTTAGTCATTTTTGCGTAACAGAATCAGTTTTAACATTATCCGGCACAAAGCTATCTTCTCTTGCAGTAATAATATAATGACTGCATCTAGAAAGTACTCTTTCAGATACTTCTTTAAAATCATCTTTTAGTTTGGCATCGTTTATAACATTGGCAGAGTATTTTTTTAAGATATTAACTCTTATATTTCTATTTGAAAAAATATCAGCAACTTCTATACATTCTTCATTAGCATACATCTTAACCCATTTATTTATACCTGATGAGTTTTACATATTGTATCGTCTAAATTAATTCCAATTTACATGCTAAATTCCTATTTTAATTTTTCTAGTTTTTCGATTGCCTCTTCTATTGTACTAACTTCTATAAGTTTAATTTTCAATTTCTTTTCTTTTTTTAGTTTGACACATTCCTTATAATTATCACCACTGGGTACTAAGAAGACATCAGCATCTCCGGCAACAGCACCTAGTAATTTATATTTAACCCCACCAATTTGGCCAATTGATCCATCTGCTTCAATTGTACCAGTACCAGCAATATTTAGAGAATTTGTTAAATCACCTTTTGTTAACTTATCGTAGATAGCAAGAGTTGTGATTAGTCCCGCAGAAGGGCCTGATTCATCAGGTTCAAATTCTAATTTTACTATAGGATCTGTTTTATACTCATTAACTACTTGGAGATATACTCCCATTATAGATCTACCTTCATAATCATATATTTCCGTATCAAATTCCACTTCTTTAGAATTACGAAGAACTTTAATCTTAGCATTATCTCCAGCTTTAAGAGTTTGAATATAATTCTGATATTCTTCTAAAGTTTCAAATGAGTTATCATTAATAGCTAGTAGTAAATCACCAACTTTAAATTTTGTTTTATATTCACTCATAACCGAAATTATATAAATTTTTGTTTCAATTAACTCAATATGCTTCTTAGCTAACTTATAAGACCAATAAATTGCATTACTATTAGCATTTTCTAAATCTAAACTAGACCTAAATTCAATATCCTCAATACTTTCAGTTACATCATATTTATAAAGATCAGCACTTTCCCGATCCCAAGTTGGAATAACATAGCTAAGTAAATAAGGTCCTAGGGTACCAACTAATTCAGAAACATAAGACATATTAAAAGTACCATCACTATCATATTCATCTTCTACTTCTATTCTATCACCTATATCGCTTATTCCACCACCAATAATAATATAATAATTTACTGGATAGAAGAATAATATTAATACAAGTAAGCATACTATTAAGAATTTATACTCTTCTTTTATAAATTCTTTTAGATCTTTAAAAAACTTTTTAAACATTATATCACCTTGTTTAATTATAACAAAGAAATGGAGAAATATGAAAAGAAATTATCAAAACATAGTGCTTTTTATTATATTAATACTATTAATGACTTATTTGTTAAATGCTAATATAATTGTGAAAAGTATTTTAGACTATACTAATTTATTTATTACAAAGTTATTCCCAACAAGTTTTATTATCTACATTACTTCTTCTATCTTAGTTGACTATGGACTTATAAATTTAATATCTAAATTAAAGTTAAATGGTAATACTACTTATGTTACTGTAATGAGTTTTATTAGTGGATTTCCTAGTGGAGCTAAATATACTAAAGAACTACTAGATAAAAATTTAATTAGTGAAAGAGAAGCAAATTACTTAATAACTTATACTAATTTTCCTAATCCTTTATTTATACTTGGAACAGTTTCAACTATTATAGGTAAAAATTATGCTTTAAAAATATTATTAGTTATAACTATAAGTAATTTGATAATAGCGTTTCTTTTTAAGCCTAGAGAAAAAGAAATAATTAAATATAAAAAACAAAGTCCAATTGACTTTGCAGTTTCTTTAAAGAATGCTACTGATAGTAGTATAAGAACATTATTAATTGTCTATAGTTCTTCATTGTTTTTTTATTTAATAACTGTAATAATAAATACTTATATTACTTTATCTCCTTTAGGATATGTTCTATTAAATGGAATTTTTGATTTAACTAAGGGAATATTTTCAACACCGATAATTTCTTCTATTTTAGTAAGATCAATAATTATTTTAATATTTTTATCTATGGGAAGTATTTCTATTCATATACAAATAAAAAGTATCATTGCTGATACTTCGATTAAATATAGGAATTATTTAGTTGGAAGAATATTACAAACTATTATTTCTATATTATTATTTTTATTAATTTAAAAATAGTTAATTGGACAAACTATATCAATACCATATCTTGTTCCTAAATCAGGATGATAAAAGCCAACATAAAAGCTAAATATACTATCATCGGTATTAATAATAATATTATTTATTCTAAAATCATATATTTTACAGCCTTGATCACCTTTACTACTACAACTAGAATTAGTACTAAAAGTATTTCCATTATATCCATATCCTAAATCAGGTAAGGGATAAGTAGTATAATCTGTCCCTCCTTCGGTTCCATAACTAATAGTTAAAACATCGTCTTTATCGTTTAGGCAAGTAGTATCAGCAGTAGAACAGGTACCAAAATCTTTGGCATAGTCAGCATTAACTTCTAGGACCTTTTTACTTCCATCACGGAAAAGCAATTCAACTTTATATCTTTTATCAACAGTAGTGCCACTTACTTCATCGTTTAATTTTTCTACTACTTTAGCATCTACTAAACCTTTTTTTACTAGGTCATCTTGAATTTCTTTTGTTAATAAGTTTTTATAAGCTATTATTTTATCTTTATCAGATTCAATACTTTGTTTATTTTTATAAGTTGTAACTGTACTATACATAGATACAACTAATATAGTCATTAAAACAAAGCAGACTAATATTTCAATAGCAGTTAACCCTTTATTATTAAGTTTTAATAATTTCATTATTTTTTCACCTCTATTGTTGAATAGGCATAATAATTATTATCATCTTTAGTACGATGATATTCAACGATTAATCTATATTCTGCTCCATTTAAGGAAACTGTGTTTCTATATTCAGGTAAGAAAGATATATAGCCAGGAAGATCACCACTAAATATTCCAGTACCAGTTTCAGCGGCAGCTCTTTCTTTTAAATCAGTTAACTTAAAAGTTGTTAGATAGATACAAGGATTACCAGCATCAGTTTCCTTTCCTGAGCTATCTCTTTTAGCTACCTGTAATTTTTGAACTAAATTACTACATAATTTTTGGGTTGTAACATCATAAGGAATATCAGTCACACAATCAAATCGATGATATTTATTATTAGCTATATTGTAGGATATACTGCCAGGAGTTGTCGCATTACCAAAATCAACATCATTACTTTGAATTATTTTTTTAAACCAATAGATGCCATATTTACCGTCAATATCATCATAAGTTTCTCTTTTTTCATATTCGGCGACAATTGGAAATAAATTAGTATATATAATTGAAAAGATTGTCATTACAAATACGGTTACGACAAGTGTTTCGACAAGCATAAATCCCTTATTATTCAATTTTATTTTTTTCATAATACTCTCCTTGCTATTATAACAAAATTATTATATAATAAATTTTAGTAAAATACCATAGTAAAGTAAACAAAAGGGGTTGAAAAAATGGTAGAAATGGAAGTTAGAAAAGTAACAAAAGGTGTTGAATCAAATATGGTGGCATTTGATTTTGAACACACGCCTATAACTCAAATAGCTGACTATATTATTATAACAGCATCAAATAATGCTGCATCAGATATCCATTTTGATCCACGTGAAGATAGTATGATGGTTAGATTACGTATTGATGGCGATCTACATGATTATACTAGTATACCTAAAATTTATGAAAAGAATTTAACTACTCGTTTAAAACTTTTGGCAAATATGAATATTACTGAATCACGTTTACCACAAGATGGTGCCATTAAAGGAGAATTTGGTGGAAAATATCTTGATATGCGTGTTTCTTGTCTACCTCTTAATACAGGAGAAAAAATAGTTATTCGTATCTTGGATTACAGTCGAAGCTTAGAAGGTCTTGATACCTTAGGATTCAATCAGACTAATTTAAAGAAAATAAAAAGAATGATGGCTGTTCCAAATGGTATCATTCTTATTACTGGGGCAACTGGTTCTGGAAAATCTACAACTGTTTATTCTATGTTACAGGAATTAAATAAGCCTGAAACAAACATCATTACAGTTGAGGATCCGATAGAAATGAATATTACTGGTTTAAATCAAGTTCAAGTAAACGCAGAAATTGGTATGACTTTTGCTGCCGCTTTACGCTCAATTTTACGTCAAGACCCTAATGTTATTTTAATTGGAGAAATTCGTGACTCTGAAACAGCACAAATTGCTGTACGTGCTTCTATTACTGGACACTTAGTTTTGTCTACTATTCATACCAACAATTCTTTATCAACTATTGAACGTTTATTAGATATGGACGTTGAACGTTATTTGTTATCTACTGCCCTAACGGGAATTGTTTCTCAAAGGCTTGCGAAAAAATTATGTACAAATTGTCGAATTGAAAGAGAAACTACTAAATATGAGAAAAAAGTATTTAAAAAATTTATGAATCGTGACATTGAAAAAATTTATGATGCTAATCCAAAAGGTTGCGAGAAGTGTCGCAATGGTTATAAGAATCGTATTGCCATTCACGAAGTACTAGAACTTGATGATGAGATTAGAAATGCTTTAGCTAATGCTAAGTTAAAAAAAGAAGAATTATCAAAGATGGTATATGGTGATAAAACAATTACTATGTTGCAAGATGCTTTAGGAAAAGCTATTTCTGGTTTAACAAGTTTTGAGGAAGTATATAGAGTTATTGAACTTGAAAGTGATCCAGATGATGATACCGCTTATCTTACTAGGACAATTGAAGATGTTCCAGAAATTGATACAGACAAAGCAACTGTTGAGGCAAGTGAGTCTTTTGATAATAATATAAGTATGTCTTCTCAAATACCTTCACAAGTCGTTGGTCCACTACAAAACAATCCAGTCCAAAATAGCAAAGTATCAAATAATGCGCAAAATGTTACAATACAAGAAGTGCCTCAGCCTACTCCTATCAATAATAATAGTAATGTACCAGAACAACCTGTTCAGGCCACATTACCGCAAGTAGCTGTCCTAACTCCAGAACAAGAAAAAGTTCAAGCTGAGTCTTTAAAACAACAACTAAAGCGGCAAAAAGAAAAAGAGGCTGAAAAAAGGATTACTGATCAACTAGCAACTGTACAAGATAGTAAAAAATCAGTACTAGTAGTTAATAAACCAAATATAAATCCAGTTCCAGTTAGTGTGCAAGCTAAAACTAAGACGCAACCAGTTCCAGAACCAGTTACTAATTCTAAAGCAAGCTTTAGTCCAAATCAACATCAATTACCAAAATCAACAAGCGATAAAAGTCCACAAAGAAAAATTGAACCACCTAAAATGGAAAAAATGGAAAAAGCAATTCCAGAATTAAATATTACTACTAATGTTTCTAGTAAAGATCCTGTTTTCACAACAATGGATGGTTCACCAATTGCTGAGGATGAACATTTATTTGAAGAAAAGGATAAAGTTAAAGAAATTGATGTCAATAAAATTAGTAAATCTATTGACTTGAAGATAGAAGAAAAAGCAACAGACCAACCACTTATTCCAACAGTTAAGACGAAAAGTAATTTAAAAGAAGCTAGTGAGCCGATAATAATAGAAACATTCGCCGCTGATGATGATATGAAAAAAGCTCCAAAGTTAAATGAAATAAAAATGGATCAAATCAAAAAAAACATTACAATTGAAGATGAAGAAAAAGAAAAAAATACTGAAAAAGAGACAACTCCAAGTTTAAATACTACTTCCCCTACTGCTAAAGCTTTAAGAACAGAAGTAACTGAAGATTCTTCAAAATTACAAAATAAGCAACAGGAGGAAACTTTGAAAGCTGATAATAAAACAATTATTAAATCAGAAGAAAAAGATAAGCAATTAGAAACTAATAAAAACTTTCCTACTGCTCTATCACAAAAAGAAACTGTTCTTCCTGTTATTAGTAACAATGCTAAAAAAACAATTGAAACTGCAAAAACTACATTGTCATTAGAAGATGCTGCAAAAGAAATAAAATCTATAAAAGATACTGCAATACCAAAGCTTAATCTTGAGCCAAAAGCTGAACCTAATAATCAAGTAAAAAAAGCAATTTCTAAGACAGCATCTATCAAAACTCCTAGTGATAAGATTAGTTCTAGTCTAATAAAACCTACTATAACTACTTCTGTTAGACTTGGTTCAATTTCTAATAAAGCCACTAAAGCTACTGTAAAACCAATACAAGAAGATGTTAGGTTAGTTATTCCTACTGGAAATATTAAAAAGAATGATGTAAAAAAGGTTGATACTTTAGTAGACAAAGTCACTTCTTCTCCTATTCCTAAACAAGAACCTTTAAAAACTGTTATGCCTACTGAAAATACTAATATAGTTGAACCAAAAAATGAGGTTATTCCAGTAGATAAAGTTATTTCTTCTCCTATTCCTAAACAAGAACCTTTAAAAACTGTTATGCCTACTGAAAATACTAATAAAGTTGAACCAAAAAATGAGGCTATTCCAGTAGATAAAGTTGTTTCTTCTACTATTTCTAAACAAGAACCTTTAAAAACTGTTATGCCTACTGAAAATACCAATAAAGTTGAACCAAAAAATGAGACTATTCCAGTAGATAAAGTTGTTTCTTCTACTGACCCTAAACAAGAGGTATTTAAAGTAGTTATGCCTACTGAAAATACTAATAAAGCTGAACTGCAAAAAATTGAAGATTTAGTAAATAAATCAGTGCTACCAGTTGATTCAAAACAGAAATCAAATGAAGTAGCTATACCTTCTGCTAAAAATGAGAAAATTAATTTAACAAAAGTTGAACATTATGATGAAAAGAAAAAATCTGTTTCTAAGCCTGATGTTAATATTTTTGAACTTCCTACTGTAAAAGAAGAAAAAAATAAGGTAGTAAGTAAAAAGAAAGAAATAAATGAAAAGAAACCATTTATTACTGAAATGAAATCAGATAAAGATGTTAATATTTTTGAACTTCCTGCTGTAAAAGATGAAAAAAACAAGGTTGTAAGTAAAAAGAAAGAAATAAATGAAAAGAAACCATTTATTACTGAAATGAAACCAGATAAATTTGAATTTTCTGATTCAAGTAAAAGAAAATTTTCTAATAAAAAAGTAGATAATAAGTCTTTATCTTATATTACTGAGATGAAAACTCCAAAGGTTAATGAAGCAATTACTAAAGTAGAAAAAACGGAAAGTAAAGATGAGAAATCTACTGATAAAAAATTATTTATTTCTGAAATGAAATTATCTAAAAAGACGGATTTAGGAGCAAAAAACGAGGATAAATCTGGTGATAAAAATAAAGAAGATACTGATAATAAATCTATTACTGCAAAAAAAGAAAAAACAACTGAAAAGAAACCTTTTATTACTGAGATGAAAACTACTAATCCTAAAGCTAGTACTAATAAGTCTACCGATAAAAAGTTAGAAAATAAAGATATCAATGATAAAAAAGACAAGGTTACAGTTGTTACAAATAAGCCAAAAGTCAATATATTTGATTCTCCTGCTACTGATTCTCTTGAAAAGAATAAGAAAAGTACTAAAAAAGAAATAATTTCTGAAGACTTAGACTTAAATATAGATGGAGAGCTTACAGTACTTGGGGAAGATTAAAAAAGAAAGTGTGTACCATAATGATACGCACTTTTTATTGTGAAAAAAGAGTTGTAAAACTACAATTCTTCAACTAATTTGAGTCTGTAAATAATTTTGTGTAAAGTAAAAATCCTTTCTATGGTAATATAGAAATAAATACCAAGGAAGGATTTTT
>CALVRD010000012.1 GCA_944358435.1 uncultured Bacilli bacterium
CCTTGATTGCTATGTAATCTATTGGTAATATTTGGTTCATTATTATTTCTAAATCCTTTAAAGTTATTTCCTGTATTATTAAAATTATTATCTATTATCATATTATTAATCCTCATCAGTTTTATTTTTAAATTGTAGAATAATAGGTGTACCAGTAAAGTCGAAGTTTTCTCTAATTTTATTTTCTAAATATCTTTCATATGAAAAATGAATTAATCCTTTATTGTTGACACGAAAAGTAAATTTAGGTGGTTTATTTCCTGTTTGAGCTGTGAAATAAATTTTTAATCTTTTTCCTTTATATGATGGTGGAATATTTAATTGATAAGCATCCTGAATTATTTCATTTATAACACTTGTTTTAATTTCTCGACTAATATTTTCAGCTACTTTTAAGACTTCTGGCATTAAAGTATGAATACGTTTTTTAGTTAAGGCAGATAGGAAAACAATAGGGGCATAAGTAGCAAATTGAAATTCAGCTCGCATTAGTTTTTCAAATTCTTGAATAGTTGTATTAGTTACAGTGTCCCATTTATTAACAACAAATATTAATCCTTTTCCTCGCTCAATAGCATATCCAGCAATATGTTTATCATGTTCTTTAATTCCTTCTTCAGCATTTATAACTACTAGACATATATCACTACGGTCAATTGCTTTTAGAGAACGTAATAAACTGTATTTTTCAACACTTTCAAAGACTTTTCCCTTTTTGCGCATACCAGCAGTATCAATTAAGACATATTCTTCATTGTGATACTTTAAAACTGAGTCAATGGAGTCACGAGTGGTTCCAGCGATATTAGAAACAACAACTCGTTCTTCATTTAATAAAGCGTTCATTAGACTACTTTTACCAACATTAGGACGACCAATTATAGAAAATTTTAATCTAGTATCAATTACTTCATCTTTTTCATTAAAATCTTTAGTAATTGTCTCCATTAGTTCAACATAACCAATATTATGAATACTACTTATTGGAATATAGGTATCAAAACCTAATTCATAGAAATCATAGATGTTATTTTGGGCTTCTTTAATATCCATTTTATTAATTGCGACTATTATCTTTTTTTGACTTTTTCTTAATAAGTCTCTAATAATAAAGTCATTAGCAGTTAATCCTTCTTTTCCATCAACTATAAAAACAACTATGTCAGCTTCTTTAATTGCAACTTCTGCTTGTATTTTTATTTCATTATTAAAAGTTTCATTAGTAGTATCAATTCCACCTGTATCTACTAAGTAAAATTTTTTTTGATTATATGTAGCTTCTTGATAGATACGATCTCTAGTTACTCCTGGAATATCTTCAATTATTGATATTTTTTTGCCAACTATTTTGTTGAATAAAGTACTTTTACCAACATTTGGACGACCAACTAAGGCTACGGTAGGTAGTGCCATACTATCCCCTCCAATTCAAACGTATTATAACATACTATTGTAAACTTTAAAAGAAAAATTATTTTTTTCTTATTAGAAATCTATTTTATGATATACTTATAGTGGAGAGTGATAAGATGAATAAACAAGAAAAAAATGTTCCTTGGTATAATAATGCTTCAATAGTAGTTTTATTATTAATTGGTATTATTGCCTTGATAGTTTTAAGCAGCCAATCTTTTTCTAATGTAGGAGAGGTTGGAGCTTTGATGATTGTACAAAATATTTTAAATCATAATATTACTTATATGATTGTATTTGTATATTTTGTATCTTTACTTACGAAATTTGGTAAAAAGTATTTTGATTATTCTAATTTATTAATGGTAGTTTTCTTCTTTGTAATATTTATTACATCGTTACTTACTTTATTGCATTCATTTTCGTTAGTTACTTTATTGACATTTGCAAATAATTTTTTAATATTTATTTATTTTCTTCATACTTTTGCTAGGGGAACTAGATTTTGGAAAGAATTTAAGTTAGATAAATCAGCCTTTAATGAATTAGGTAGTGATTGGTATTTTAACGCTATTATGTTAATAGAGATTACTTTATTTGCTGTTAGTCTTATTTCAATGACTACAGTTGATGGAACTTTTTTAGCTACTTTTGATTGTGTATATGTTATTTTATTTGCAAGATATATTTATTTATATGGGGTATACTTAGATGAAGTTGGTGTTAAGAGTAGTAGTGAAGTTGAAAATAGAGATTTTTTAAATGATGATGAAAAGATAAGTAAAGATACTTCCTTAGTTACTGATAATATTTCAAAGAAGATAGACGATTTTAAAGAAGATCTTAAGGAAGAGAAAAGTAGTAATAAAGAAAAAACTGATAAAGATAAGACTAATAAGAAAAGAACTGATAGGGAGGAAGATAAATAATGAATTTTTTTGAAGAAATAGAAAGTACAAAAAAAGAACTTCCTAAGTTTAAAAATATTGAAAAGAAAGTTGGGAAGTATGAGTTTAATTGGTATCAAAAGTTTGCAATTGTTACATATTTAGTTTGTTTAGCTTTTGGAGTTATTCTTGGAAATTTATTTCCTACTTGTAGTAATGCTTCTTTATATAGTAATGTATGTGTTGTAAGGGAATTTAACTTCTTCTTAACAATATTATTTTGGTTTGGTAGTTTTCTAGTATGTTTATTTTTCTTTGCTATAGGTCATGTTATATTTTTACTTACTGATATTAATGAAAAGATGAGTAAATAGCTGTAAATTTTGTTGATATTGCTTGCAATTTGAAATATTTCATGGTAGATTTTATATGTAAGCATAACATATGCTTAATCAATAATGGGAGGTATAATTTAATGAAAAAAGTTGAATTAGTAGAAGCTGTTGCAGCTGCAGCTGGTTTATCAAAAGCTGATGCTACTAAAGCTATAGATGCTACATTTGCAACTATTACTGATGCTTTAGTAAAAGGAGATAAAGTACCACTAGTTGGCTTTGGAACTTTCGGAGTATCTGAAAGATCTGCTCGTGAAGGACGTAATCCTAGAACTGGAGAAACAGTTAAAATTGCTGCAAGAAAAGCTGTTACATTTAAAGCTGGTACTGCATTAAAAGACGCTGTAAACTAGTTTGAAGTAGAACCTTTGGTAGGTTCTTTTTTTTGACTTTTTTTTACATATAGACCGATGGGAAAATTTTACAGCTGTTGTTTGTAGAGATTTATTTTGGTATAATATAATTAGAAAGATACTGGTGATATAGACGTGTTACAATTAGCTTTAAAGGTACTTAAGGAAATTAATTCACATGGATATGAAGCTTATATAGTAGGTGGATTTGTAAGGGATCGTATTTTAAATATTGAATCAAAGGATATTGATATAGCAACTAATGCTACTCCTAAGCAAATAAAAGAGATATTTGATGATGGATTTTTACCTACAGAAGATTATGGTTCTGTTAGGGTTATTAAGAATGGTGTTTTATTTGAAATAACTACTTTTAGAAGAGAAATTAATTATGTTGATCATCGTAGACCTGATAAGATTTTATATGTTAATGATTTATATGAAGATTTATTAAGACGTGATTTTACTATTAATGCTCTATGTATGGATGAAGATGGTAATATTATTGATTTACTTGGTGGACGAATTGATTTAGATAATAAGATTATTAAAACTATAGGTAATGCAGAAGAAAGATTTGAAGAGGATTGTTTACGTATTCTTAGGGCTGTTAGAATTGCGACTAGTTTGAATTTTAAATTAGATGAGTCAGTAATTGAAGGAATAAAGAAAACTAAACATTTATTACGTAAGTTATCTTATTATCGTAAGAAGAGTGAATTAGATAGAATATTTGTTAGTAATAATAATATGTATGGAGTTAAGTTATTATTAGATTTAGGCCTTGATGTGGAATTAGAACTTGATAGATTAAAAGATATTAAACATATTGATAGTTCTATTACTGCTTGGAGTATTTTAAATGTTACTGATAAGTATCCTTTTTCTAGTAATGAATTAGAATTAATTAAAAATGTTAATAAAGTATTATCATTAAATAATTTTGATCCTATGGCACTATATAAGTATGGATTATATGTTAATAGTATTGCAGGTGATATAAAAGGCTTAAATAAGAAAGAAATAACTGAGTCTTATGCTGCATTGACAATACATTCTAAGAGTGATTTAGCTATAGAGTGTAGTGATATTACTAAGGCATTAGATAAGAAGCCAGATAAGTATTTATCAGATATTTATGATGATATTATTTATAATATTTTATATAGAAAGTTAGCTAATAATAAAGAGGATATTTTAAAATATGTAGTAGAAAAATATAAAGACTAATATAATAATGATATAGTAGATAGTATTAATTTATGATATTATATTTGTTATATTGATTGGGGATGAGATAATGAAAGGGTCTAAACTGATTTCAGTATTTAAACAAGGCCATTTAGTTATACCACTTTTTATATTACAAAATTATAAAAAGTTTGATTTAAAGATGGATGAATTTTTATTTTTAATGTACTTATATAATTTAGGTAATAGTTCGATATTTAATCCGGGAAAGTTTGCAGAAGATTTAAATATGGAACTTACTGATGTTATGGGATATATTGGCACTTTAACTGATAAGAAACTTATACGAGTTGAAGTTGTTAAAAATGAAAAAGGTCTGATGGAAGAAGTTGTTTTATTGGATGATTTTTATAATAAGTTATCTTTAATGACAATGGAAGAAGTTAATCAAGTGCAAAAAAGTGGTGGTTCAAATATATTTGAAATTATTGAAAAGGAATTTGGTCGTACACTTAGTCCAATTGAATATGAGATAATTAAGGCTTGGCTTGATGGTGATATGAGTGAAGAATTAATTAAAGAGGCTATTAAAGAAGCAACATTTAATGGTGTTTCTAATTTACGATATATTGATAAGATTTTATATGAATGGGGTAAATTAGGAATTAAGAGTGTTGCGGATGTTGAGACTAATAGAAAGAAACGTAGTAAGGAAAAAGATACTGCTGATGTTGATTTGGATATAGTAGAATGGAATTGGTTTGATGATGACGAATAGAATAGTAGATTATCTTAATCATTTATATCCTAATCCTAAGTGTGAACTTATTTATAGTAAGGATTATGAATTATTAATAGCGATTGTTTTAAGTGCACAGTCTACGGATAAACGTGTTAACCTGGTTACTCCAATTATATTTAATAAATATCCGACGTTGAGGGATTTAAAAATGGCAACTAATGAGTCTTTAGAGTCTATTATTAGACCAGTAGGTTCTTTTAGAAAAAAGGCTTCTTATATTAAAGAAATTGCTAGAATATTAAATGAAGAGTATGGGGATGTTGTTCCAAGGGATAGAGATATTTTAGTTACTTTTCCAGGAGTAGGTAGAAAGACTGCTAATGTATTTTTAAGTGAATATTATGCGGATGCAGCTATTGCGGTTGATACTCATGTTGAAAGAGTTTCTAAGAGATTAGGGCTTGCTTTAAAGAATGATGATGTTAGAAAAGTTGAGAATAAGTTAATGAAGAAGTTTCCAAAAGAGATTTGGGCTCGAATTCATTTACAATTAGTTTTATTTGGTAGATATCATTGTAAAGCTGTAAAGCCGATGTGTGATGATTGTTTATTAGCTGATATATGTAAATATAAAAATAAATAAAACCTCGATTTGATTGAACCGAGGTTTTAAGTTTGTTTTATGATTCTGGTTTTTCTTCTGGATCTGGTGGAGTAGTTGTTTCTTCTTTTGTTGTTTCAATTGAAGTACTTAATTCATACTCTTTACCATTATATGTTATCTTACATAAGATATAAGTTTTTCCAGGAAGATGTATTTGAGCTGGTGTACAAGAATTTATTGTTGCATTCACTTGTTTGTCATTGTATTTAACAATAAGTTTGTTAAAGTTTATTGTTAGAGGTTTATCTTTTGGAATTACTGTTTCGCCAATATATGTAAGTTTTAATTTTTCTTTAATATCTTCTTCTATTTCTTCTTTTAATTCGTATATAGCAGCTTCACTTTGGATTCCAGAATATCCTTTGTAGGAAGCAATTACTTTATATGTTCCATATGGAGTATCTTTAGGTGTATAGGTATATGATGTTTTATCTGTAAAGCCTATTAAAGTTGAGCCTAGATAAATATTATATCCAAATGTACCATAATTTTCGTTGGCTGTATTTCCTGGATTAACTTTATCCCAACGTAATGTTACTTTTTTTGTTGTTTTATCATATGTTGCTTTGAAATTTTTTGGTTTGTCAAGTTTTTGTTCTTCATATACTTGGTCAGGTTCATATCCTTTTTTGAAATATTCATATACAACTTCACCAGTATAAGCACCAGGCAACATTGGAGGATTACTTCCAGCTACAACAGCTACTTTTGAAACACTGTTTGGTTGAACAAAGGCACTTCTATTAGCTTCGATTGCTCCGGCATCAACTAGGGCTTTAAAAATTTTATCTTTTTGAATTGTTGCTGGGATGTTATGCAAGCAATATTCACTGTCGATATAATCATATCCATACCATAAGGCCATTGTTGTTTTTGTTGAGTATCCAACTACCCATGAATCTCTAATGGCATCATTTGGTAGATTTTCTCTTTTCATTGTTGCAGCATCATAATTTGTTGTTCCGGTTTTACAAGCTATGTTCTTTGGTGTACCACCAGTTAGGGCAACGTCTTGTAAAATACTTGAAATCATAAAGGCAGTAGCATCAGACATAACTTTTACAGATTTGTCTTCATGTACTTTTTCCTCGCCAGTTGCTTTAAAGATAATTTTACTGAAACTATATGGTTCATGGTAAGTTCCACCATTTGAGAAGGCAGCATAAGCAGCACTCATTTCTAATGGGTTAGTACCAGTAAAGGCTCCGATTGAATGTGCTTCATGTAATTTTGATGGTTTTTGAGTATCAGTCTCGTCTTTTTTATTTACGCATAAATCTGTATAGCGATTATATTTATAACCACTTTGGCAAACTTCTGGAGTTAATCCTAGATTTACAACAAATTCTTTTATTTTATCATTGTTAACTTGTTGGAAGGCTTTTAGAGCAGGAATATTACGTGATGTTGACAAAGCCCGACGCATTGTGATGGTTCCAAAATATGAACTATCCCAGTTTTTGATTGAGCGCCCATCTGAGTAAGTGTATGGTGAATCATCAAATAGTGTATAAGTTGACCAGTTATTGTATTCTATTCCAGGACCGTAGTCAAATATTGGTTTAGCGGTTGATCCAGGTTGTCTTTCAATAGAAGTAGCATAATTTGTTTGTCTTAGACCATTAGGTGTACGACCATTAATGTTACGACCATTACCAATTGCTAGAATTTTTCCAGTAGCACTATCAATAACTGCAGCTCCGGCTTGAACTTTATCATTAATCCAGTTATAACTTTCACCATTAAAGACGCTATTTACGGCATCTTGTTTTGCTCTATCTAGATTTGTATATACAAGTAGAGGAGTTTTATAAGCATTTATGCCATATCTGTCTTCAATTTCTTGAACTACAGTATCAATATATCCTTGATAAATACTGTTGTTTGAACTTTCTTTAGTTGATGTTAGTGTTTCTACTGGAATACTATTAGCTATTTTTTCTTCTTCAGCTGTGATATATCCATGGCGTTTCATTAAGTATAAAACAGTAGAACGTCTTTCTTTAGCATGTTCTGGATATACTGTAGGCCTATAATATACTGGTGACTTAAACATTCCTGCTAGGATAGCGGCTTCACTTAAATTTAGTTCGCCAACATCTTTTCCAAAGTATGCTTCAGAAGCTTCTTGAACTCCATATATATTTCCACCTAAATAGTGGTTATTTACATAATATTCAATAATTCTTTCTTTAGTGTTATTTTTTTCTAGTTTAAATATTGATAGGTAAATATCTTTAAATTTACGGACTATACCATCAATTCCTTCTACTGCGAATGGATCTGTAAAACTATTTTTAGCAACTTGCATTGTAATAGTAGAGGCGCCTCCGGCATCAGAGTTTCCAAGTACTTGGCCAATAACAGCTTTAATGAAACGAGGAGCATCAAAACCATTGTGTTGGAAGAATCTTGAGTCTTCTGTTGCGATAATTGCATCAATTAGAACTTGTGGTAATTCATCATAAGTTACCTTTTGACGAATTTCGGTTCCTAATTTGGCATATTCTATATTATTTATATCTAAGAAAGTAGTATTTTCTGGTGTTTCAAGTTTAGTTACATCATACATAGGATCTGCTACTTTTTTGATATATAGCATAAAGGAAGAAAATCCACATACACCAGCAATTCCTAATATTAAACAGATAATTAGTAAAATTTTTAATACTTTTCCGGATCTTTTACCTTTATTTTTTTTGATTAATTGGGCTAATCCAATTATTAGTCCAATACCAACAATTGTTAATAGTGCAAAAAACCAATCAAATAAAAAGTAAAATACTATAACAATAAATATTAATGCTACACAGAATATTAGTTTAATATCTTTGTCTTTTTGAGTATCTTTTTTGATAACTCTAGCCTTTATATTTTTTGAACTTGGAGTATTACTTTGTTGTTTTGGTATTGGTTTTGTAGACTGTTTTTTTATTTCTTTTGTTGGCTGATTTTTCTTTTGATTTTTTACATTACTTTTTGTCTTATTTGTATTAATTCTTTTCCCTTTTATTTCTTTTTTATTATTCATATTAAATACCTCCAATTATTTGGTCAATTACTTTTAAATAATCAAGTCTTGGCATATAACCATCTTTTATTTTATATGCTTTTTCTTCAAAGAAACTTAAGGGTATTGATTTTCTTTCTTTTGTTTCAATGAAGTTTATTAAGTCTTTTGCCATTAATAAATATGTTATATTCAAATGCTGAAATCTTACAATTACAAAAGCTATTCCTTGATGTCTATCAATATTTTTTAAATGTTCAACTTGATGTTTATGAATATTATTTAGAGTAAACGCTGTTTTACTATTTGTTTCTTTTGCTTCAAAGTCAATATATTTTCCTCTATATATTCCATTATAATCTGTTGTTGATGGTACTGTAAAATAGCCTTCTGTAATTACAGCTTTGTCACGTGATGGATAATTTACTTTTGTTATTTTTATTGGCGTTGGTTTCTTATAAATATAGGCTTTATCAATAGAACGATAATATTCATTAGAAATATTTAATTCACTTTCTAAAGTCATTCCTCTATTACTATAACTTATATTATTTGTAATAGTGGTTGTATTTTTTTTTATACCATTTGGGTAATTCATCTCATCACCTATCATTTATTATACTATATGAATGAGAAAATTTCTATTATTTTAATTATTTAATGACTAATTTTATCTAAGTTTGTCGAATCTATGATTTTTATGGTTTATTGTATTATTATTATGATGGTGATGATAATGAATGAATTAGATGTTATTAGTGTAATTAATAGAATGATTGATAAAACTAGAAGTATTAAACTATCATATGTTGTTAATAGGTTAACAATTGACAAAAGTTAATGAAAATGACATAATATTACTGTAAGGGATTGGTGATAAAATGTATCAAAATAAGATTACGCTTTCTCCTGAGGAAATATTAAAAAAAGAATTTAGGATTGACACGCGTGGTTATCGTTTAAAAGAAGTTGATCAGTATTTGGATACGATTATTGGTGATTATGAACAGTTTTTTGAAATTATTAATAATTTAGAAAAAGAAAAAGCTGATTTACTTGCAGAAAACGTTAACTTGAAACAGGAACTTAGAAATTCTAAGTTAAGTATGGAAGTAATACGTAGTAATGAAACTGTTGAAGTTACAAATGTTGATATTTTGCGTAGATTATCACAATTAGAAAAATTAGTTTATTCTAATATGAAAACTAGTGATGATAAAGAAAACAATTAATATATAGACAAACGCTGGAATTCATTGAAATTCTTGAGGAAAGTCCATGCTCGCACAATCTGTGATGATTGTAGTGTTCGTGCCTAAGGAAAAAATAACTTAGGGTAGTTTTTACTAACGGCGGTTTTTATTTCTAAGTCTAATGGATATGATTTAGTCCATAAAGTGCCGCAGTGACGATGCTTTTGGAAACAAAAGAGTGAAACGTGGTAAACCCCACGAGCGAGAAACCCAAATGTTGGTAGGGGAGCTCTAATTAGAGAAATGAATCGAGTTAGGGATTAACGAGAGTTAATAGATAAATGTTTGTCGCCTAGGTTACTAGGAACAGAACATGGCTTATTTATATTTATTGTTGTTTTAGTGAGGTGTTATTCTTGAAAGAATTAGGAGAGTATTTAAAGCAAATTAGAGTAAGTAATGGTGTTAGTTTGATGGAAGCCGCTGAAGATTTGGAACTTTCCACATCTCAACTCGAAAATATAGAAAGTGGTAATGTTAAGGCTTTTAAAGATGTGTATGATCTTAAAGAATTTATAGTACAATATGCTAAGTATTTGGGCTTAGATTCAGAAAAAGTAATTGATGAGTTTAATGGTTTTTTATTTGAACATACATCAAAAATTTCTTTAGAAGATATTAGAGAAGCTCAAAGAAAAATGGAAGCGGAAGAAAAAAAAGCACAGTCTCCTTATACAAAAGTTTATACTAAGAAAATTGGGCCTTGGCCTTTTGTCATTGTTGGTGCAGGTTTTCTTGTTTTGCTTCTTCTTATTTATTTAGTAATAAGTTATATTAATAGGGCACCTGTTCGTAGCGAGGAATTGTTGCCAAGTTTAAGAGAGGAGATTACTTATGAATTTGCCTACTAAGTTGACTGTTTTGCGATTAATTTTATCGGTTGTAATAATTATTTTATTAGTTTTTCCATTTTATACAGTTGGATTACAATTTCCAATATATACTATTTCAGGACTATCTAGTCCTATTGAGTTACAGTATATAATTGCTGGTGTTATTTTTATAATTGCTAGTTTAACTGATTTCTTAGATGGATATATTGCTCGTAAGTATAATTTAATTACTGATACTGGAAAAATGTTAGATGCTATTGCTGATAAAGTATTAGTAAATTCAGTATTAATTATTCTAGCAGCACAAGGGTTTATTAATGAAATTATCCCAGTAATTATTGTATTAAGAGATATTGTTGTTAATGCTATAAAAATGGAAGCTGCGGCTAAGGGAAAGATTGTAGCTGCAATTGGTTCTGGTAAATTAAAAACAGCATCATTGATGATTGGAACTACTTTAGCATTTTTTTATAATTTGCCTTTTGCACTTATAGATATTGAGGTTGCTTCATTGTTATTATATTTTGCATGTATTATGTCTATTGTTTCAGCTTGCCAATATTTTACAATGAATAAGGATATTATCTTTCCTAAGAAAATAGAAGATTAATTAATATTTTGCTATGAAAAATCCTTTTTTGTAAGGGGATTTTTTTATTTTCTAATTGAAAAGCTGTTTAATTTATCAAAACATTTGTTCGAAAAGGTGTTGCAATTTATTTTAAATTATTATACAATGAATTTGTAAGTTATTAACTAGGAGGAAATATGAAAACAGGAAATAAGGATTTATCTAAAGATCAAGCTTTAGAACAAGTATTAAATGATATTGAAAAACAATTTGGTAAAGGTTCAATTATGAAACTTGGTGATAATAAGCATCTAAAGGTTGATGTTTGTTCAAGTGGTTGTTTATCTTTGGATATTGCTTTGGGTGTAGGGGGATATCCTCGTGGACGTATTATTGAAATATATGGACCTGAGTCAAGTGGTAAGACGACATTTGCTTTGCAGGCTATTGCTGAACATCAAAAACTAGGAGGAAGAGCTGCATTTATTGATGCGGAGCATGCATTGGATCCTGTGTATGCTGAACGATTAGGCGTTGATATTGATGAGTTATTATTATCACAACCTGATACAGGAGAACAAGCACTAGAAATTTGTGATGCGTTGGTTCGAAGTGAGGCAGTAAGTATTATTGTTATTGATTCAGTTGCAGCACTTGTTCCACAAGCTGAAATTGATGGGGAAATGGGAGATTCTCATGTTGGCTTGCAGGCACGTTTAATGAGTCAAGCACTTAGAAAGTTATCTGGTACTATTAGTAAGACTAATACTACTTGTATTTTTATTAATCAATTACGTGAAAAAGTTGGCGTTATGTTTGGAAATCCAGAAACTACTCCAGGTGGAAGAGCATTAAAATTTTATTCTTCAATTCGTTTAGATATTCGTCGCAATGAACAATTAAAAATGGGTGATGGCATTGTTGGAAGTAAAACAACAATTAAAGTTGTTAAGAATAAGGTTGCTCCACCATTTAAAACTGCCGTTGTTGATATTATGTATGGCGAGGGTGTTTCACGTGAAGGAGAAATTATTGATTTAGCAGTTGATGCCGCTATTGTTGAAAAAACTGGTGCATGGTATTCATATCAAGGTGAAAAGCTTGGTCAGGGTAAGGAAAATGTTAAATTACTTCTTAAAGAAAATACGGAACTTAAGCAAGAACTTGAGAATAAAGTAAGAGAATATTATGATATAGTTCTTAATAAGAATGATAGTGATAATAAGACTAAAGAAAAAGAAAAATAATTTCTTTTTTCTTTAGTTAATCATATATTATCGTGGGAGGTTTTATGAAAAAGAAACTTAATGAAATTATTTCTTGTCCTTATGATTTAATGATTTCTGGTATTGCTGATGATTCTAGATTAGTTAAAGAAGGCTATTTGTTTGTAGCAACTAAAGGATTTAATGTTGATCATTTTGATTATATTGATATGGCAATTAGTAATGGAGCTGTTGCAATTATCGTTGATAGAGAAGTTGAGGTAGGTGTTCCGGCTGTTGTTGTTTCTGATGTAAATGACCTATTTCCAATACTTTGTCAGAGATTTTATGATATTAATCCTAATGAATTTAAATTAATTGGAATTACAGGTACTGATGGTAAAACAACTTCAGCTACTCTTGTTAGACAACTATTACTTCCAGATTATAATATTGCTTATATTGGAACTAATGGTGTTGATGTTTCAAATGAACACTTTAATACTAGTAATACAACACCATGTATTTCAGAATTATATGAGTGTCTTTATAAAATAAAACAGTTTGACTGTAAAACCGTTGTAATGGAAGTGTCAAGTGAAGCACTTTTACACAAGCGAGTAGCTGGACTAAAATTTGATATAGTAGCTTTTACTAATATTACTGAGGACCATTTGAATATTCATAAAACTATTGAAAATTATAGAAATTCTAAGTTTTCACTTGTTAATTATTTAAATGATGGTGGAGTAGCTTTTGTTAATGGTGATGATGAAAATTGTCGTAAATTGACATGCGATAAAATGTCTACATTTGGTTTTGATAGTAAAAATAATTTTACAATTTTTGACGTAAATTATGGAACTGATTATACTGATTTTAAGATTAAAAGTAACGAAAAAATTTATAGTATTTCTTGTCCAATGCTTGGAAAGTATAATGTATATAATGTTACTTTGGCGTTTCTTATTGGATTGCGTTTTAAAATTTCCGTTGAAGTTTTGATTGATCGAATTAAGAATATTAAGACTATTGTGGGGCGTAGAGAAAAGATTAATTTTGGACAAAACTATGATATTATTTTAGATTATGCTCATACTTTAAATGGTATTTCTTGCATTCTAGATAGTGTTGTTAATTATAAGAAAATAATTACAGTTACAGGTGCCGCTGGTGGTAGAGAAAAAGAAAAACGGGTAAAAATAGGCAAAGTTGTTTTAGAAAAATCTGATTTAGTTATCTTTACTATGGATGATCCACGATATGAGTCTGTTGATCAGATAATAGATGATATGATTGGTGATTATAAGGGAACTAATTTTTTAAGAATTAATGATCGCAAACAAGCTATTTTTAAGGCATTTGAATTAGCCAAAGCCGGGGATGTTGTTTTAGTTTTGGGTAAGGGAAGAGATAATTATATGGCTATTGAAGATAAGCGGATTCCTTATTGCGATTATGATGTTATATGTGAGTTTTTTAGCAAGTAACTTGTAATGAGTTACTTTTTCTTTTCCTTGACAATGTTAAAAATTAAATCTACAATAGAATTAGATTGTTAATATGGTCTAGATGGAGGAATGTTATGGAAGAAAGTACATTATTCTCCGTTTTACTTGTAGCAGTTGGACTGCTAGTTGGGTTTATTATAGCTTTTATTTTAAATAATTTAAGAGTAAGCAAAGCAGCAAAAAAAGCTGAATCTTTAATTAATCAAGCAAAGAAGGAAATTGATAAGTTAAAAAGAGATGCTGCAATTGAACAAAAAGAAGAAGCTCATAAACTAAAAATGAATTTAGATAAGGAAATCCGTGAAAAAAAAGATGAGTTAAAGGAATCTGAACAACGATTACTTCAAAGAGAAGCAAGTATAGATAAGCGTGATGAATTGTATCAGAAGAGAGAGGCTACTCTTGATGAGCGTGAGGAAAAACTTTCTGAACGTCAGGCGGAAATTCAAAATGAAAAAAGTAAAGTGGAGGAAATTAAAAGAGAACAATTAAATTTATTGGAAAAGATATCTGGTTTTAGTAAAGATAAAGCTCGTGAAATGGTGATGAGCCAAGTTAAAGAGAGCATGAGCCGTGAGATTGCGGAATATGTACGTGAAGCAGAAAATGAAGCAAAAATTACTGCTGACAAAACAGCTCGTGAGTTAATTGTTTCATCTATGCAAAAATATGCGGCTGATATTGCTAGTGACCAAACAGTTACGGTAGTAGATTTACCTACAGATGAAATGAAGGGTCGAATAATTGGTCGTGAGGGTAGAAATATCCGGACGATTGAGGCAATTACAGGCGTTGATTTAATTATTGATGATACACCAGAGGCTGTTGTTTTATCTAGTTTTGATCCATTACGAAGAGAAATTGCTAGAGTGACTTTGGAGAGTTTAATTAAGGATGGACGAATTCATCCTACTAGAATTGAAGAACTTTATGATAAAGTTTGTAAAGATATGAAACAAAAAATTATTGATTATGGACATGAGGCTACATTTGAACTTGGTCTTACCAAGTTTGATCCGGCTTTAATTGAAATAATTGGTAAATTACACTTTAGGACAAGTTATGGTCAAAATGCTTTGCAACATTCACTCGAAGTTGCTCAGCTTTCAGGATTGCTTGCTGGTGAGTTAGGCGAGAATGTCGCTTTAGCTAAGAGAGCTGGTTTATTACATGATATAGGTAAAGCTATTGATCATGAAATTGAAGGCAGCCATGTTGATATTGGTGTAGAGATAGCTAAGAAATATAATGAAGATTCGGTTGTTATAAATGCAATTGCCTCTCATCATGGTGATGCTTCTGCAACTAGTGTTATTTCATCTATAGTAGCGATTGCTGATGCACTTTCGGCATCACGGCCTGGTGCACGTAATGATTCATTAGAAAATTATATTCAACGTTTAGCGCAACTTGAAGAAGTTGGCAATAATATTGAAGGTGTTGAAAAAACATTTGCTGTTCAGGCTGGTAGAGAATTAAGAGTAATTGTTAAGCCTGAAGAGGTTGATGATCTTGGAGCTCATAAGATTGCTAGAGAAGTTAAAGAAAGAATCGAAGCTAATATGAAGTATCCTGGAACAATTAAGATTACAGTTGTTCGTGAAACTAGAGCGCAAGAGGAAGCTAAATAAGGCTTCTTTTTTTGTTAAAGATATTTTTTCATAAAATTTATTTTCTTGATATTTTGTAATATGTATTTATATTATAGTTATGAAGATGTTTTAAGAAATTTTATATGTTGATAAAGGTAATTTAGGTAGCGATTATATGTAGGAAAGTAGTTAAGAAATGAAAATGATTAGTATTATAGTTGCTTGTTTTAATGAAAAGGATTTTTTACCACTATTTTATAAAGAAATTAATTGAGTTTCTAAGAAAATGAAGTTTTTAAAGTTTAAGTTTTTATTTATAAATGATGGCTGTAGTGATGCAACTTTAAATATTATAAAAATTTTGGCTAAGAAAGTAAAAAAGTAAAATATATTTCTTTTTTAAGAAATTTTGGAAAACAAGCTGGTATATATACTGGACTTTCTAATACTAAGGAGGATTATGTTGCGATAATGAATGCTTATATGCAGGATTATATGAATATGTAAAAGGAAACGTATAATGGCATAGAGGAAGAAGACTATGATTGTGTTGTTCTTTGTACAAGAAAACATAGTGATTATTCATTTATTAGACGCTTTTTACTAAAATATGGTATAAATTAATTGGTGCAACATCTTTAATATCACAAGTTTTTGGGGCAAGAGACTTTCAATTGATGAAGAGAAAAATGGTAGATGCAATTGTTGAAATGGGAAGTATAATTGCTATATTAAGGGAATATTTAGTTTTGTTATTTTTGAAACAAAATGGATTAATTATCAAGTAGCTGATAGAGTAGCTGAAAAATCAAAATTTAATTTCATAAAACTATTTAAGTATGCTTTGGAGGGAATGGTTGCTTTTTTAAAAATGCAATTAGTTTTATCTGTACTTGTAGGAATGTTTTTGCCTTGTATTGTTATGTGTCATTATATTTATAACAAGTAAAACTTTAATTTATGGGGATTACGCTAGTGGTTGGCTATCACTAGCAGGTGGTGGGGTTCAATTATTATTTTTTAAATAATGGAAATGTATTTATCTAAAACATATTTAGAAGTTAAAAAAGACTAATTTATATAATTAAAGAAACAAATTTAAATTTGTAGTACGGATTGATAAGTTTAACTTTTTTTTTTAAATAATGATAATTGTTTTAATTTTTGCTAATAATAAAATAGAGGTGAAAATTATATATACTATGAATAATAATCCACTAATTTTATTCTGGAATATTGGAAAAATTGTTTTTGAACAACAAAATAGGGTTGATAATCCAAATAAAAAGTATTCAGCTTATTTTCAGTATAAGTATGGTTTAACAGAATGTTTTTCTAGAGAAAATATTCATTTAATGAAAAAACTTTATTTGTTTTTTCCAATATTTACTGATAACTTTTTAGCTTTAGACTGGGAACATTATTTAGAACTTTTACGAATAAATGATAAAAATAAACTAATGTTTTATTATCGAGTAGCTTTATTTTGTAAATGTACAACATTGGAGCTTCATCATTTGATTAATAGTTTTTCTTATGAAAGAATATAATTTTTTTGAGTAAGAAATTAAAAAGGATTGACTCCTAAATTAGGAATACAATCCTTTTTAATTTATATTTTTATCGTTTGATATCTAATATAATAGGTAAAATGATTGGTTTTCTAGCTGTTAGTTCACTTATAAATGGATATAGTTGTTCTGTGATATCATTTTTTAAACTTGTATAGGTAGATTTTGAATCTTGTAAATCAGTTTTAATAATTTGTTCTGCTTTATTTTCAATTTTATGAATTAATTCTTCATTTTCATTTACTAGAATAAAACCTCTTGTTGTAATATTTGGTTTAATTAGTAATTCCCTTTTTTTCATATCAATATTAGCAATAACAACTAAAATTCCATCGTTAGCCATTATTTTTCGATCTCTTAAAACAGCGCTTCCAATTTCTCCAATACGGTTTCCATCGACATAAACGTCAGCTCCAGGCATACTTTCACCTTTTGTTATTACATGATTTTTCATTGTTAGTGAGTCACCATTTTTTAGAATAAAAGTATTTTCTTTAGGAATTCCACAATTAATACCAATATCTGCTTGTTTTTTTAACATTCGATAGTCACCGTGGAATGGCATTATATATTTTGGTTTTATTAATCTAATCATTAATTTGATTTCTTCTTCGTTAGCGTGACCGGATGTGTGTAAATCGGATAATGAATTGTTTGTATAGACTTTAACACCTTTTAAATATAATTTATTAATTATTTTAGAAATGCTTAGGGCATTTCCAGGAATTGCACTGGAAGAGAAAATTACTACATCATCGGGACGAAGCTTTATTTGCTTATGAGTGCCATTAGAAATTCTAGATAGTGCTGCAAGTGGCTCGCCTTGGCTTCCTGTACAAAGAATTGTTACTTCTGATGGCTTTAAATTATTAGCTTCTTCTGGTGTAATCAAAAGTTCTTTGTGTTCAATATAACCACCATTTATTGATATATTGATGTTATTTTCCATACTACGTCCAAATATGCAAATCTTTCTATTGTGTTTGTAGCAAGTTTCAAAAATATGCTTTACACGATAAATATTTGAGGCAAATGTGGCAATAATTATTCGATTTGTTTTACATTTATCAAACATTTCTCCTAATGTTTCATCAACTACAGATTCACTATTTGAGAATCCTTCGTTCAAGGCATTTGTTGAATCTCCTATAAGAAGATCAACTCCTTTTTCCCCAAGAGATGCCATTTTATATAAATCTGCCATTGGTCCAATTGGGGTTAAATCAAATTTATAATCTCCAGTTGTAATAATTGTTCCATCTGGTGTTGTAATACTTATACCATGAGAATCAGGTATAGAGTGAGTTGTTCTAAAAAATTCAATTTCAATATCTTTGAATTTTAGTTTAGTGTTTTCGGTATAGACGAATAAATTGTTATATCTAATATTTTTATCTTGTAATTTTACTGCAATTAATTCTTTAGCATGATTAGGTGCATAAATGGCTGGAATATTAATACTTTGTAGTAAAAATGGTATTCCTCCAATATGATCTTCATGACCATGAGTAATTAATAAGGCTTTAATTTTACTTTCATTTTCCTTTAAAAAAGTAAAATCTGGTAAGACATAGTCAATTCCCATAAGTTCACTTTCTGGGAAACTAACTCCTGCATCAATAATAACTATTGCATCTTTATGCAATACGCAATACATATTTTTTCCGACTTCTCCTAAACCACCTAAAACAACTATTTTAGTTTCGTTGTTTTTTTGTTTATTCATATAAACTCCTTTCGTTTTTTTAATTTGTAAAGAACTAACTATCCGATTATACTATAATTTTTTTTGTTTGTCTATATTTGTAAGTATAGGTAGTTGAAAAAAATGCAAATATGTGTTATTATATGAGCATTAATTTGATGGGGGTGAAATATTTATGGAAGAAAATAAAAAAGATTATTCTATAGAACTTACGGTCGAAGACAGCCCGGTTGTAACATTTGATGCTTTACAAAAACTTAAGGAGTTAGGATATGCTGGTAATGATAGTACTATTGTTTTAAAAGGAGTTCGTGTTCCAGCTGGATATTGTCCAGATTTTCAGTCATTTATAGTTACACATGGGGCAATTGTCTCTGGAGATCAGGCCTTAATTTTTGAACAAGTACCTGAGAATTTAAATAGAGCTGATATAATTAAATTTTTATTAACTTGTTCAAAATCTTTAGAAAAATGTGGAAGGCTTGGACTAATGCGAAGTGACGTTAAAAACTTTCTTGAGTATAGGGCTAGTCAAATAAAAAATAGAGGTCAGAGATAATTTCTACTAAGCAAGTCTTGGTAGTTTTTTTCGTTTATGGTATAATTTTTTTGGGTGATAATATGGGATTTTTTAATAAATTAAAAACTATGTTTCAAGGAACTGGTTTTACTGATGAAAATAAAGAGGAAAATATTTCCAAAGAAGAATTAGATAAACAAAAAGAAGTTGTAAAGATTTATGAAAAAGGATTAACTAAGTCACGGCGAGGTTTTGTTTCTAAGCTTGTTGATTTAACTAGCAAGTATAATAAAATTACTAATGAGTATTTTGATGAATTAGAAGAAATTTTAATTATGGCGGATATTGGTGTTAATACAGTTATGGAATTAATTGATAAACTTCGTAGTCGTGTAAAAAAGGAAGGTATAGTTCAACCAGAAGAATTAAAAGAAATCATTGTTGATGAATTATTTATTACTTATGTAGACGATGAGGTTTTATCAAGTAAGATTAATTATGCGGACGATGGTCCAACTGTAATACTTTTTGTGGGTGTTAATGGGGTAGGGAAAACAACTACTATTGGCAAGATAGCGTGGAAGTTAAAAAATGATGGTAAGAAGGTTTTATTAGTAGGCGGTGATACCTTTAGAGCTGGTGCTGTTAGTCAACTAAAAGAGTGGAGTGAAAAAGTTGGTGTTGGTTTCTATGGTAAAGAAGAAGGTGCTGATCCGGCTAGTGTTGTTTATGATGGATTAGCATTAGCAAAGAATGATAATTATGATGTTGTTTTAATAGATACTGCTGGACGTTTACAAAATAAGATTAATTTAATGAAAGAACTTGAAAAAATAAATAAGGTAATAGATGGCCAAATTAGTGGTGGAGCTAGAGAAACTTTATTAGTAATTGATGCTACTACTGGTCAAAATGGTATTAGTCAAGCTAAGGCTTTTAAAGAAATAACTAATTTAACTGGCATTGTTTTAACTAAACTTGATGGTACTGCTAAAGGCGGTATTGTCTTAGCAATTAAAGCTACAGTGAAGTTACCAGTTAAGTATATTGGTTTAGGTGAAGGTAAAGAAGATTTGCAAGTATTTGATATTGAAAAGTATATTTATGGATTATTTAAAGATTTAGTATAAGATATATGAGAATGTTAATATTAATTAAATATTACATTGGATTATTGAAATAATGTTTATGGTTATTAACTTTATTGGAGGTTTGTATGGATGAGGTAATTTATTATAATCAATTATATGATTTATATGGACAATTGCTTACTGAAAAACAGCAAGAGTATTTTGAAAATTATTATTTTAATAATTTAAGTCTTAGTGAAATGGCTGATAATTATGGTGTTAGTAGAAATGCTATTCATAAACAATTGAAGATTGTTATTGATAAATTAGAACATTATGAAAATATTTTACAACTTAATGATAAGCTTAAGAAATTGGAATTAGTACTTGAAAAGATTAATAATGAACAAATTTGTAAGGAGATAGAAGAAATATTCTATTAGGATTGGGTAAGAATTATTCTTATCTTTTTTCTTGTAAAAATTAAAAAAAATTTGTATAATTGTTATATGATAGGATACGAATGGAAAGGGGTTTTCATAGATGTTCGAAAAAATTGTTTATATTAGTGATCATTCTGCTAATGTTCAATTGGCTGAGGGTACTAGTGCAACTATAAATTTAATGAATTTACATATTATATTTGAGGATGACTATAAGACTATTTTAGGGGAAGTGGATGATCTTAATGATGATATAGTTCGTGTTAGATTCCTTGGAGAAATTGTTGATGGAAAATTACTTGGTGGTGTAATTAGAAAACCTTCTTTAGATTCTAGTATTAGAGTTATTAGTGAGGAAGAAATTCCACTTATTGTTGGAAAAGATGAACCAGGATTTATGGAACTTGGAGTAAGTCCTTTTTATAATGATTATCCTGTTTATTTGGATGTTAATAGTTTCTTTAGTAATCATTTTGCTATATTTGGTAATAGTGGTTCTGGAAAAAGTTGTGGAGTTACAAGACTTTTTCAGAATATGTTTCAAGATGAAAGATTGTTTCCCTATAAATCAAATATATTGCTATTTGATTCTTCTGGAGAATATTATAATGCGTTTAAAAATTTAAATTCAATTAATTCTAATTTTCATTATCGTTTTTATAGTACAAATGAGGCTGATGGAGTAGCTGAAAAGCTAAGATTACCTATATTTTTACTTAATGCTAATGATTTAGCTTTGTTGTTACAGGCTACTAGTCATTCACAGTTACCAATTATTGAAAGAATGTTAAAACTTGCTTTAGTTTTTTCTCAAAATGATCTTGATACAAATAATTATAAGAATCATTTGATTGCTAAGGCTATTATGACAATTTTATATACAAATGAGACTTCACCAAATAAGCGTAATGAAATTTTTTCTATTTTAGCAAGTTGTTCAACTCCTCAGTTTAGTTTAGAAACAGTAATTCAAGGAGTTGGCTACACAAGAAAATTTAGAGAATGTTTTTTAATTGATAATCAAGGTCAATTTAGTGAAAGTGTTTTACTTACTGATTATGTTTCTTCTTTTATAAAGGATGAGTATGATAATTTCGAACCAAGTGGTGGTGTTTTCTATACTTTAGACACTTTAGAGAAAGCCCTTAATTTTACATTAATTAGTGAAGGTTGGTTAAGGAATGAAAATACTTATGGTGATGCGGTTACTTTAAAAGTTAGACTTCATTCGTTAATAGTCGGCGAAAATGCTAAATATTTTAAGTATGATAATTATGTTTCGTTAGAGACTTATTTATCTTCAATGTTGATTGATGATGGTAAAAAATATCAAATTATTAATATTAATTTAGATGATGTAGATGATGATTTTGCGAAGGTTATTACTAAGATATATTCAAGATTAGTATTTGAGTTTGCAAAAGGTTTAAAAGAAAGAGCTAGTATTCCTTTTCATATAGTTGTTGAAGAGGCACATAGATATATTCAAAATGATACTGATAGATTTTTGATTGGTTATAATATATTTGAAAGAATTGCTAAAGAAGGCCGTAAATATGGTGTTATGTTGGGATTAATTTCACAAAGGCCAGTGGAATTATCTGATACAGTTATTTCTCAGTGCTCTAATTTTATGATTTTTAAAATGAATCATCCTGTTGATGTTGATTATATTAAAAAGATGGTTCCAAATATTAATGATGAAATTGTTGAAAAACAGAAAACTTTACAAGCTGGTACTTGTTTAGGGTTCGGTATGGCTTTTAGGATCCCATTAATTATTAAAATGAAAATGCCAGATCCAGCACCTTGGAGTGGAAATTGCGATGTTGTTACGATTTGGAATGGTAATAATGTAAAGGAGAATATAAAAGAAACGGGCGATGAGGTTACTAAAAAAGAGGCTATTAAAGAACAATCAAAGGATGATAGTAAATTGAGAGCTACTCTTCCTGAAGAACTTGTTAGGAAGGTGGAAACAGAGATTGTTATGCCAAAAGTTCCATCAGATTCGCTTTTAAATAGATCAAGTATTTCGTCACAGTCGAATTCATTGCAGGATATGACAAAAGTAGGAACATTTGTTAAACCAGATAATATTAATAATATTTCTAGATCTGTTCCAGATACGGTATATCAAGGTAGTCTTCCAAATATTTCTAATGGAATGCATCTTACTGATAATTGGTTAAATAATCTGGTTGGAAGCCAAGCTTCAAATGGACTTAATGACCCTAGTATTAACAATATGAATGTTCAATCTGCTATTCCAGATTTTGCTATGACAAGTGCTCAAGAAAGAGAATTGTCAATTCCAACAAATGCTTATTCTATACCAAGTTCTTTATCACTTGTTGCTAATAATAGTGCAGTTACACCAACAGTTAAATTTGAAGAGCCAAGTGATTTTGGAACAGTAAAAATTGTTCCACCTTCTCCAATGAATGGAATGGTTCCATCGGGATTTGATTCTTTGTCCCCAGTAAATGGAACGATTTCATTAGGAATTGATAATTCTTCATCTAAGTTTGAATCTGATAACTCGGTTAAGATTTCAGCTGGATCAGGAATGCCAACTACGGATTCTGGGACACCTTTAATTAATTTAATAGGTTAAAATTTAAGATGAAACCATTGTTTCATCTTTTCTTTACATATTTTACAATTTTCATTATAATTATATTGGGTGATATATATGTTTGAAAGCTTAGGCGACAGATTACAAAATGCCTTACATAAAATCAAAGGTTATGGAAAAATAACCGAAGATAATATTTCTGATATGATGCGTGAGATTAGATTAGCTTTGCTTGAAGCTGATGTTAATTATAAAGTAGTTAAAGAATTTACTACTATAGTTAAGGAAAAAGCTCTTGGAGAAGAAGTTGCGAGTAGTATTAATCCAGGAGATTTATTTGTAAAAATTGTTAAGGATGAATTAGTAGAATTATTAGGAGGAGAAAATTCGTCACTTAATGTTAAAGGCAATCCAGCATCTTTAATGTTAGTTGGTCTTCAAGGATCTGGTAAAACTACTACTATTGCTAAACTTGCTAACTATTTAAGAAAGAAGGAAGCAAAGAAACCTTTACTTGTTGCTTGTGATGTTTATCGTCCGGCAGCAATTGATCAGTTGAAACAATTGGGTAAACAATTAAATATTGAAGTTTATGAAGAGGGAAAAAAAGATCCTGTTGATATTGTTAAAAATGCTAGATTTTATGCAAAAGAAAATGGATTTGATTATATCTTAATTGATACAGCTGGACGGTTACACATTGATGAAGAATTAATGAATGAGCTAATTAGAATAAATGAAGAAATTAAACCGGAAGAAGTTTTGCTTGTTATTGATTCAATGATGGGACAAGATGCCATTAATGTAATTACTGGGTTTAATGAAAAATTACCACTTACAGGTGTTATACTAACTAAGCTGGATGGTGATACTAGAGGTGGTGTAGCTCTATCTGTAAGACATTTAACAAATATACCTATAAAGTTTGTTGGTACTTCTGAAAAATTAGATGGTCTTGATTTCTTTGATCCAGAAAGAACTGCTGGTAGAATTTTAGGAATGGGCGATATTGTTGCTTTAGTTGAAAAGGCAACTGAGGCAATTGATGAAAAGGAGGCCGAAAAAACAGCTAAGAGAATGCAGCAAGGAAAGTTTGATTTAGAGGATTTTTTATCAACTATGAAGCAAATGAAGAAGCTAGGTCCACTTGAAAATCTAATTAAAATGTTACCTAATGCTAAGAAAATGGGACTTACTGATGTTAAAATTGATCCAAAGCAAATTGCTCATATTGAAGCAATAGTTTTATCAATGACACCTAAAGAAAGAAGAAATCCTGATATCATTAAAGCTAGTCGTAAAACAAGAATAGCTAATGGTAGTGGAACTTCAGTTCAAGAAGTTAATAAGTTGTTGCAACAATTTGATCAAATGAAAAAGATGATGAAATATGTATCTAATGGAAATATGAAATTACCTTTTTAAACACTTTTATTAGTGTTTTTTTGTTAAGTTAAATAAATTTTATTTTTTCGATTGTGTCAATGTGTTATAATATTTGTGGATGTAATTTCAGGAGGTATCTATATGATAAAGGGTAAGCCATTTGTAAAATGGGCTGGTGGTAAAAGACAAGTTATTGATGAATTAAAGAAGTATGTTCCTGAAGAATTTGATGTATATTATGAACCTTTTGTTGGTGGTGGAGCATTACTATTTGAACTTTCGCCTAAGAAGGCAGTTATAAGTGACTTAAATAAAGAATTAATAAATGTTTATTCGGTATTATGCGATGAAGAAAAATTTAAAAAGATGTGTAGTGTTTTAAATAGTTATGAAGCTAGTCATAGTGAAAAATTTTTTTATGAGATAAGAAATAAGGATCGTAATAAGAATACTTTTAATAGACTTTCCGATTATACTAGAGCTGCTAGAACTATATATTTGAATAAAGCCTGTTTTAATGGATTATATAGAGTTAATAGTAAGAATGAGTTTAATGTACCATTTGGAAAAAAGCTAAAAGTTAATACATATGAAGGAAGTAATTTAATAACAGTTAGTAATTATTTAACTATGAATGATATAAAAATATTGGGTGTTGATTTTGAAGAAGCTGTTAAGGATGCTAAGAAGGGGGATTTTGTATATTTTGATCCGCCATATGATTCTGATACTGGAACATTTAATAGTTATACGGAAGGTGGTTTTGGTAAAGATGAGCAAAGAAGATTAGCAGAAGTATTTAAAGAATTAGACTCTAGAGGAGTTTATGTAATGCTATCTAATCATAATACCTCATTAGTTAGTGAACTTTATAAAGATTATAATTTTCATAGGATTGAAGCTAAGAGAAATATAAATTCTAATGGTAAAAAACGTGGTAAGATAGAAGAATTAATTATTACTAATTATTAATGGGCTATGTTAGTAGCTCTTTTTTTGTGTTTACATAATATAAATTAGAGGAGGTATTTGTTATGTTTGACCAAAATATGGCCCAAAATTTTGACTTTGATTCTAATATTATTGGAAATAATAATGTTGTTGATAATAATGTAGATATAAATATGATGGGAAATATTGGATATGGACCAATGCAAGGTATGCAAACACCAAGTATGAATGAAGGAGTACAAGAAAGATGTATTCATAGAACTTTTGTCCATGAAGTACCACAAGAGTGATAATTTATGATAGATTAGATAAAATAAGTACAAAAAAAGGCATTTTGATGAAGATTGTTTTTTTGTGTGGTATAATTAATTATAAGGAGGATTAGTATGAAACGTTATATGAATTGGGCATTTATTTATGCTATATTAGGATTAGTAGGAGGAGTGTTTTATAGAGAATTTACAAAATTTTATAATTTTACAGGAGAAACCACATTAGGTTATCTTCATTTACATTATATTGTACTTGGAATGTTATTTTTTATGATAATCTTGTTATTTGAAAAAAATTTTGGTTTTTCTGATAAAAAGACTGATAAATTATTTTTAACTTATCATATAGGTCTAAATGTCATGGTATTATTTCTTTTAATAAGAGGAATTGTTCAAGTAACTGGTTTTGAATCATCAAGAGCATTGAATGCTACTATTTCAGGTTGTGCAGGAATTGGCCATATCTTTTTAGGTGTAAGCCTTGTTTTAATATTAAACAAAATAAGGAAAAAGGTAATAAATTATAAAGGTTAGTTTATTGTTAGAATAATTTTATTTAAAAATGTTGTATAATGTAGTTTAAATTGGGAGGAAAAACATGAAAGAATTAAAAATAAAAAAATGTTTAAAATGTGGTGCATTAATAAATGTTATGAAAGATTGTACATGTGATGATTGTGGAATAATGTGTTGCGATAGTGAAATGGTAGAACTTAAACCCAATAGTGTTGATGCTAGTTTTGAAAAACATATTCCTAGTTATGAAATAATTGATAATATGATTAATATACGAGTTGATCATGTTATGGAGGATGATCATTATATTGAGTGGATAACTGTTAAATATTTAAATGAGATAAGAACAATTTATTTAAATCCAGGTAATAAAGCTGAATATATTGTTCCATATGAAAAAGGAGTAATTATATATTCTTATTGTAATAAACATGGATTATGGTCAAAAGTAGTAGAATAAAATATATGTTTTAGATAATTTTTTATTTTTTAATTATATTTATTTTTATTAAATTAATTATAAAAATTATCTAAAGTTTTTTTGATATTTATAACTAAAAATACAATTATTATTGTTATTTAAAAAGACTTGTATAGTCTTTTTTGCTTTGTTTTAACATAAATTTAATAGTGATTATTATGAACAAATATAAAATAAATATTATATACAATGATTCAGGTCCAAATATAAATGACATATTAATTAAAATTTTAAAAATAGAAATATCAAAAAATTTTAAAAACATAATTTTGATTCAGGATAAAAATGAGCTATCGTTAAATAGTACTCATTTATCTCGTTGGAAGTGAGGTTAAATGAATAAAGAGATAAATATACTTTCCAATGTGGGATTATACATTAGACTATCATGTGAAGATGATGATAAAACTGAGATGAGCGAAAGTATTACAAATCAAAAAAGTTTATTAACTCAATACGTCAAAGAAAATAATTTAAGACTTGTTGATATTTATATTGATGATGGATATAGTGGTACTAATTTTGATAGACCAGAATTTAAAAGAATGATAGATGATATTTTAAACGGAAAAATTAATATGGTTATTACCAAAGATATGTCACGCTTGGGGCGAGATTATATTGGTACAGGAGAATTAATTGAAAAATTTTTTCCAACTCACGGAGTTAGATATATAGCAGTTACTGATAATATAGATACATATTTAGATAATTCCAATAATGATATTGCTCCTTTTAAGGCAATAATGAATGATATGTATGCAAAAGATATATCTAAAAAGATTAAATCGAGTTTAAGAGCAAAACAAAAAGAAGGTAAATGGGTAGGAGGAAGAACTCCTTTTGGTTATAAGCAAGATCCTAATAATAAAAACAAATTAATAATATTTGAAGAACAAGCAGTTGTTGTTAGAAGAATATTTGATATGTGTTTAGAGGGATTAACTTTTTATAAAATAGCGTTAAGATTAACAAGTGAGAAAGTAAAAACACCAGCTGAATATTATAGTTTTGAATGGAAAAATAATTATCATATTAATTATGGATTATGGCATGCAAAAACAATTAGAGATATTTTAACTAATAGAATGTATATTGGTGACTTAGTTCAAAACAAAAGAAATAAAGTCAATTACAAAGTAAAAAAGATTATTAAAAACAATACCGAAGATTATATTGTTGTGGAAAATACTCATGAAGCTATTATTGAAAAAGAGATATTTTATGAAGTTCAAAATAGGATTCCTAAAAATGTAGGAAGAAATGAAAAAAAAGAGACACATTTATTAGATGGTTTATTATATTGTGGTGATTGTGGACATAGAATATCAGTGACATCAAGAAGAAAAAAAGATAATAGATGCTATACAATATGTAATTATTATCGAACCTATATGAAATATCATGTATGTACAACTCATTCCAATAATTATGATCTATTAGAAAAAGTCATTTTAAATACATTAAAAGAATTATGTTTAAATTATATTGATAATAAAAAGATAAAAGAAGAAACATTAAAAAATATAAATAACGATAATAAACAAAGTATAAAAAAAGAAATATCAATTCTTGAAACAGAAATCAATAACATTAATAATAATTTAGATAATATTTATCTTGATAGATTAAATAAAGTAATTACTGAAGAACAATTTAATAGAGTTAAAATTAAGTTAGAAAATCAATTAAAGATTAAACATGATATATATACTGAATTGATTAGTGTTGTTAATGAGAAAAATAATACTGAAATAAATTATAAAAAAGTTGAAAAATTTATTAATTATCTTTTATCTATGAAAAAGCCAAGTAGAGAATTAATTGTTAATTTAATTGATAGAATAGAAATATTTGAAAATAAAAATATAAATATTAAAGTTACTTTTAATAATTTATTTTAGGGTTATGATATAATTATTATGGATGTGATTTTGTGGAAATAATTAAAAGTATTATAAATACATATTTAAATAATCCAAATCTATTGTTGCAAACGATTATTCTGATAATATTATGTGTTTTATTGAAAATATATTATCCAAAATTTAGAGGATTTATGGGTGAATTCTGGGTAAAATTGGAACTTCGTAAATTACCTAAAGATAGGTATATCATTTTTAATGATATAATGATAGAAGATGAAAAAGGTACCCATCAAATTGATCATTTAGTTTTATCAAAGTTTGGCATATTTGTAATTGAAATGAAAAATTATTATGGTTTAATAAAAGGAAAAGAATTCGATAATAAATGGTGTCAATATTTAGGAAAACATAAAAATTATTTTTTAAATCCTATCCATCAAAATTATGGACATATAAAATCTTTATCAAATTTATTTAAATTAGAAGACAAATGTTTTTTTTCAGTTATATGTTTTTCTAACCAAGCAAAAGTTGATGTTAAGAGTAATAATATAGTTACACAAGTTGACTATCTAAAAGATGAAATTTTAAAGTATAATGAAGTTCTTATTAATGATGATATAAAAAAATTATCCAATATTGTTATGTGTAGTAATATTGAGGATAAAAAATTAAGAAGCCAACATATAAAAAATATTCGTTTTAAAATTAACAATGATAAGAACTTAGAAGATAATATGACATGTCCAAAGTGTGGTAATCAGTTAATTGAACGAAACAGTAAATACGGAAAATTTATTGGATGTTCTAATTATCCTAAATGTAGATATATTAAAAAGTAGTCTATCATAAATACGCAAGGACATGTATGTCCAATTCATACTCGTATAATTAATCATCATGTTTACAAACATACTTATAGACCAGAATATACTTGTAGTGAGGAAAATACTGTAAGTAATATTCAATGTGGTTCTTGTTGTCAATTTAGATAAGACTAGGAAACTAGTCTTTTTCTTTTGATAATTAATTTGTTGTGTGAAAGTGGTTGTATTATATAAGAAAGTAGATTTATTATA
>CALVRD010000013.1 GCA_944358435.1 uncultured Bacilli bacterium
ACACAAAGTTTTGCTAAATCTGGACGACCTAAATTATGATTAGCATTAACAAGTTCTTTTATATCTTCATAACTAAACCTAATTCCATAATCTCTTTTAATTTGTTCCATTATAGATAAAACTGAATTAATACTATTATCTTTTAAGTCTATCATTTTTTTATTTAATGAATTATTATTTAAATCAATACCATAACCTAAAATATGCATTCTTCCTTTATCAGCTTTTGCAGATAATTCAATACCATCAATTATTTCTATTCCACTATCTACAATTATATCTTCATTTCTATTAACATTTTTAATTCCTTCAATAGTATCATGATCAGTTATAGCAAGTGTTCCAATTCTTTTATCAATAGCTAATCTTATTAACTCTTGAGGTGATAAATCACCATCTGAATAGTTGGTATGAGTATGCATATCTATTATTTTTTTACTTTTTCTATATGGATTAATTACTTTATCTAAATATATTCTATTTAGTGTTTCTATTGCTAAATTGTTTTCGTATTCTTCCATATCGTGATAAACTTCACCAGCAGTTTTTCCCATTAACTATCATCTCCTTAATATTAGTTTTTTACTTTCTTCAGCAACTTCTACATTTTCAAAGATTTGTTTTGCTTCCTCTAAATATAATCTTTTATCTTCTTCAGGCCAAAAATGAGTTAATAATAATTTTTGTGTATTAGATTTACTTGCTAAAATACCAGCATCATGAGCAGTCATGTGGGTTTTACTATTAGCATTATGTTTTTGTAAAAAGGAACTTTCACAAATTATTAAATCGGCATCTTTACAAAAATCTACTAAATTACTTAAATTAGTTGTGCCAATATCAGAAGTATATATTATTTTAAAATCTTTATTTTGTAATTTAACCATATATGATTCAATAGTATGTGAGTTGTTATCTTCAAAAGTTATATCTAAATCATCAATAAGAAATGAACAATAATTATCTATATCATAATAATCAGAATAACTTTCACAATTTGAAGTAATTGATGCTTTATTAAATCCAATATCATTCTTAGGTAAATATATCTTTACCTTTTTATCAAGTAATCCTAAATTATGATAAACATAAGAAGCATATTGTAAAGCACCTAAATCACCAAAATGGTCTTTATGGTAGTGAGTAATAATTACATTTAAATCTTTTAAATCGTTAGGAAAATTTAATAATCTTGTTATACCATTACCACAATCTAATAATATTTTTTTGTTATTATATTCAACTAAAAATCCAGGACAATTCATATTTCCTTTTGTATAAGGCGATATTGTTCCAAGTGGTGTAATAACTATTTTACTCATCTTATCAAACTTCTTTTCTTTACTAACATTCTTTCTCTAACTATTGGATCTACATATCTTGAAATATCTTTATCAAGATTAAGAACTTCTTTAACCATACTCGATGATACAAATTGATATTCTTTATCTGCAAATAAACAAATTGTATTTACTTTATTATCTGATATTTCTTTATTCATTTGTTGTAATTGAACTTCATAATCATAATCACTTAAACTTCTAAGGCCTCTAATAATTGCTTTACATTCATTAAGAAGAGCAACATCAACTGCAGCGCCACTAGCAGAAATAACTCTTACATTATTCATTCTTTGATATAATTCTTTAATCATTTCCATTCTTTCTTCTAGAGTAAACAATCCAGATTTTTTTAAAGGATTTTGCATAACTACAATTATTACTTCATCAAATAAATCACTTGCTTGTTCAACAATATTCATGTGTCCTTTAGTCATTGGATCAAAACTTCCAGGATATAAAACTTTTGTCATAATGATTTCACCAACCTTTTAACTATTTCTTTACCATTTGCTTTTATAACATAATCAAAAGCACTTTCATCAAATTCAATACTTGCTTTTTCTCTTAAATCAAATGCTTCTTCAGATATGTTATCTCTTTTCATTGCTCTTTGTTTTCTAATTTCATACGGGATATCTAAAAGTATTTTTATATCACACATATCAAAGTATTTTGAAATTGATAGTAATAACCAATCTAAAATTATAATTTTATCTTTATGAAGATTTAAAAAATTATCAATTTCTATTTGCATATATTTCCATGTAATATCGGATAATTTATTCATTTCATTTCTTGAATCAAAAACTATTTCTCCAAGTTTTTTTCTATCAACAGTGTTTTTCTTAACAACAGATTCCCCGAATGAGCTTACTAATTCTTCTTGAACTTCAGGTAATAGTAAAACTCTGTGTCCGACTTTATCAATATCTAAATGTATTGCCTTATTATCTGTTAATTCTATGATTTGATTTGCTAGTGTACTTTTACCACAACCAGATTTACCACAAATACCTATAATCATACTTTTCCTCCCATCTACTTGTATTATATTGCATTTTTTAATATAATTAAAATACATATTTATTATATTTGTCATAACAGGAGGTTATTATGAATATAGACTTTGAATTATATAGAATCTTCTATGTAGTAGCAAATCACTCTAATATTACTAAAGCAAGTGAAGAATTAAGTATATCTCAACCAGCGATAAGTAAATCAATTAAAAATCTAGAAGAGCAATTAGGTGGTCAATTATTTGTTAGAACTAAACGAGGAGTTGTCCTTACTGAAGAAGGTAAAGAGTTTTATAATTATATAAAACAAGCAATAGAATATATTAATAATGCTGAAAATAAGTTTACGGATCTTATTAATTTAGAAACTGGATGTATAAAAATTGGTATTAGTACAACATTAACAAAAGAGTTTTTACTTCCGTATTTAGAAAATTTTCATTCTTTATATCCTAAAATAGATATACAAATAATAACTAGTTTAACTTCGGATTTAATGCCAAAATTAAAAAATGGATTAATCGATATTGTAATCTTAAATTTAAATGATAAAAATTATGGTAATGATATTGATATTATTAAATGTAGGAAGGTAAATGATTGCTTTGTAGTAAATAATAAGTATAAAGATTTAATTGAAAGAGAAATATCTTTAAAGGATTTAAATAATTTTCCTTTAATTTTACAAGCAAAAGGGTCAAATACTAGAGAATTTTTAGATAATTTTGCAAGAGAGAATGGTATTATTCTTAAACCGAATATTGAATTAGCAAGTTATTCATTAGTTGTTGAATTTTCTAAAATTGGTCTTGGTGTTGGATATGCAACTAAAGAGTATATTAAGGAAGCAATAAAAAGTAAAGAACTATACGAGTTAAAGATAAAAGAAAAGATTCCTAGTAGATATATAGGAATTGCTCTATCGAAAAATCATGTACCTAATTTTAGTACAAAGAAACTTATTGAAATAATAACAAAATAAGGTATAGATTTTACAGGACATTTTGTTAAATATGATAATATAATTAATTAAATAATGATGTAAATAATAGTATTGATATTATGATAATAAGTTTATGCATTACAATGGGAAATTTTTAAACATTTAATAGACATATAACTAGATAATAAAAAAACAATCTAAGTCACATAGAAATGGAGTTGTCTTTTTCTTTTTAAATATTCTTATCAAAATTATTAATATTATTTTGTATGCCTTTGACTCGCTTGATTATTTCTTTACAATAATTATCATACTTATAGATTTCTTTAATTTTAGATATTATATAATTTATTCCAACTAGTATTTTATTTTTGTTAACTTAAATCTTTGCTAGTGGTATCTTTTCCAAAGATTTTTCCTTTTTCTCTTTTCTTCAATTAAATCAATATAATTACTTTTAGAAAAATTATTTAAATCTTCTTTTGTTATAATATTATTTTAGTTCTTAATCTTTTGTTGGACTCGAATATAAAAATTTGCAGCTTTTCTTTCATTATTTATAATTATTATAGTCCATTTATTTTAGAGTACTGAAAACATCAAAAGATGTCACATAACAAGGACAACTTTTTATTAATTGATTATTATGCGTCAATCTTTTTTATTAACAAAAAAACCAACTTTTCAGTTGATTTAATTACTAACGTCACATTGGTGCGACGATTTTACCTTATGGAGCGAATGTCGTAGATATCTACAACTCTTTCTCTAGTGATTTGATAAATATCACTCACTACAAATAATATAACATAAATTTAATTTGATTTAAAGACATTTTATAAAAATTATAGTATAATTTTATTGGAGGTGTACTATGATAGTAAGATGTGCAAAATGTGGTAGTAAAAACGTAATAGTTAATGAAAAAAACGACGGATATGATTTAAAAAAGGGAGTTATTGGTGTTGCTTTACTTGGAACTGGTGGAGCTGTAATGGGAGTTAATGGTAAAAAACAAATGTTTTACCATTGCCAAGAATGTGGAACGACTTTACCTTATCCAATGTCAGAATTTACTGCAAAAAAAATTGATGAATATTTAAACGCACCTGCTTTATATAAAAGTTTACTTGATATAGATAAGAAAATGTATCCAAATATAGAATGGGAAAATCCAGATCTAAAGAAAATAACATTTAAAACTAACGATGATTTAGCTGATGCATTGTATGAGTATATGGAAAAGCAAAATATATATGTTTTATCTAGAAAAGATGTAGATTCATTATTTGAATTGGATAGATACGGAATTGTAAATTCTTTGGATGCTTGTTGGATTTTAGAAGATAAAGGAATGGAATATTATCAGGATGAAATAGATAAAGATATTGAATATTATTATTTAATTCCTGACAATTATTATAAAGATATTTCTAATAAAGTTTTAAAAAAAATAAAAGAAAAGAAAGAAGTAAGAAAATCTGATTTAAGAGATGATTTTAATAATTATATTATTCAAAAATTTGTTGGTTTTACACAAGATGAAAAATTTTTAACAAAAATATCTGAAGAATTATTAGATAAAATCACTAATAAAAAATATTTGATGTATGATAATGGTGAATTATATGGATATGTGACTGGTGATTTAAAATATATCCCTTACGAAGAAGAATACAAAGTATTTAAAAAATCTGCTTTGGATAAAAAGAAAAAAAATGCAGACAAGATTAATAATTATATAATGAATTTAATTAAAAATGATGGAACAAAAAATAGTGTCATATTAGATAAAGTTACTCCAAAATTATTAACAGAAAAAATTGCTGATAACGAAGAAGAGGCTCATTTTATTGTTAATAGAATGTTAATGGATAAATATTTTGAAAAAATAATTAAAGTTGATTTTGATAAAGATAAATCTAATCCAATAATTAAATTGCTTACAAGCAAGGAAAAAGAAAAACTTTTATTGGAAGAAAAGAATAAAGAAAAGAGAAAGAAAATAGAAGCAGAAATGAAGGCAAAAGAACGCGAAAAACTTGAAAAAAAGAAAAAAGAAGAAGCAGAAAAAAAGCAAGATAGAAGAATGAATGATTTATCATTACAATATTTTCCAGAAATAGAAAGATTATTAAAATATGAGCCAGGGCAATATGTTGCATCATTGTATAAAAAAAGTGATAAGTTAAAAGAATTATCACCTAACAATTTAGATGAATTAAGCAATTTAATGAAATATTTAGTTAAAGTCGGAAAATGTGGAAGTTTTAAAATAAATGGTTCTGGTGCCATTTGGTATTATATAAATGATGATGATATTGACGTTGAAGAAATAAAAGAAAAAAGACAGCAAGAATATGATGATTTGCAAAATTCATTAAATAATAAAACAACTCAATCAACAGCCAAAAGTAATGGGTGTTACGTTGCTACTTGTGTTTATGGTTCTTATGATTGCCCACAAGTATGGACTTTGAGGAGATTTCGAGATAATTATTTAGACAATTATATATTAGGTAGAATGTTTATAAAATTATATTATGCTATTAGCCCTACAATTGTTAAAATCTTTGGAGAAAATAAAAAATTTGTATCATTTAATAAGAATATTTTAGATAGAATAATTTTGAAATTAAAAGATAGAGGATATAAAGATACAAAATATAATGATAAGTATTAATAATTATGATTAGATTTATAGATGATTCATATAATTGTGATAAATGTGGAATATTTAAATACAGGGCAAAGTATACTGACAAAACAAAATCAAATGGTATTGTCTTTGAAAAAGAATGTTTTAATTTCAAAAGAGCTATAAAGAATGATAAAGGATATGAATTCATTATTTATTGCCCAAAATGTTTAAAAACGTATAGTGTATTTATAGAAAAAAGTGATTTATGAAAAAAGATAAAATAATTTTTGAACATTTAAGGCATTCTAAGTTTGACATAGATAAATTTGAAAATGTAAAGAATAATACTATAACTAATATTAAAGATAAACCTATTGATGGCGGTTTATGGGCTTCTCCAATTAATTCAAATTATAGTTGGAGAAAAGTGTTTTCAGGAATGGATAATTGGGAAAAAAATAATAGTTTTAAATTTTCGATATCTGATGATGCTAAAATACTATGTATTGATTCACTAGAAAAAATAAATTTAATACCTAAAAAATACATAATATCTTATGATGAGGAACTATTTTTAGATTTTGAAAAAATAAGTAAAGAGTTCGATGCAATATTTTTTAGTCCATCTAAAGATGATAGATTATGCAAAATTATGCCTCATTGGGAATGTGACTCGATTCTTATTTTTAATCCTAATATCATTGAATTAATTTAAAAAAAAGATGATTACATACCAATTTCATAATCATCTTTTTCTTTGACTTTATCTTTATCATTTTCTTTATTCCAAATATAATCATCTTGAATTGATTCAATAGTTTTATCGCTAAAAATATTGTGAGTATATAAATCTTTTGAAAAATTCCAATAATCTTCTCGTTCTTTTTCTTTACCAAACATTTTATCTTTAATAAATTTAACTAATCTATCAAATAAGTTTTCAAAGAAAGTAATGGTGCTTTGTAGTTTAGAATTTTTTTCTTTAAGATCATCAATTTCATCTTTTTGTTTATCTATCTTTTTTTCAAGTGATTTAACTTTAATATTTAAGGCATCATTGTTTTCAGTTAGTATTTTAACTTTTTCTCTATTTTCTTTTAATTCAGTTTCAACATCATTTAGTGTAATAGATAACTTTTGCATTTTCGTATATTCTTTATTAGTTGAATCTACTTGCTGAATAAATTTATCGATTTTATCTTTTTCATCTTTGTTTAAAAGATATTTATCTTTGTTAGTAAAAGTAGTCTTTAAATTATTAACTATATCTTTAACATCATTAGAATTATTATCTAGTTCTAGTGATTTTTTCTTTGCTATTTCTAATCGTTCTTTATTTTTAGATAATTCTTCTTGCATTTCAATATAGTTTCCCATATCTTTAACATTTATATCTTTATTTCTACCTTTTTGTTTAGTCTTTAAAATATTATTTAAGCCATATTCTTTATTAAAACTTGCAATACATAATGTTCTCATTTTATCTTGTAGTTCTATTAACTTTGTTTTAGTAAAAACATCAGATTTACCAACTTGTTTAGACATACCATTTTTGCTTTTATATTTAATTGGAACACCAACAATATGCATGTGTGGACTTGTTTCATCATAATGAATAATTGCACTTGCTACTTTAAAGTTAGGAATTAAAGTTTCTAAATCTTTAACTTGTTCTTTATATACATTAGACATTTTATGTTTGAAATTATCATCTTTGGTATCCCAATATTTTTTATCTCCAAGTTCAATAATAATTTCACAGGCTAAATCATTTTTAGAATTATCACTAATCTTTTTGAAGTAGTTATCTATTTTTCTATCATCTCTAGTTTGTTTAGAATTGTATTCTAATCTTGCTTCTTCAAATTCATCTTTATATAATTTTTGAACATCATTATATAAAGAAGTTGTTCCTCTAACAATTTCAATTAAATGCTGTTTATCATCATATTTCCGATAATTATGTTTATCAACACGAGATAATTGTCTAGCATTTTGAATTGCATTATTTGATAGAGAAGTAGTTCCACTAGCATTAGATTTTGCTCTTGCTCTTGATACATTTTTTCTATTTTTATCACTACCCAAATGTAATGAGTATGCAAGTTCTGACATATATAAATCACATCCTTTCTTTGAACCTATTTTGTTTATGACAAAATATTTAACCCCCTAGGTATTTTGACACGAGTATCAAAATAACCTTGTGGGCTAGGAATTCCCTAGAACCCTTTTGAAACTTATTTCGTAATGTTTTAAAACTACCCGTAATAAAACAAAACTACATAAGTTTATAAAATGCTTTCCCCACTTTCACGAGTAAACTTGCAAAACGTGTTCGCATTTTATTCTTCTATAGAGAGCAATTCCTTTTTAACAGGTTTAACACCAATTTCAATGGGAATTGGCTCTCTCATATAGATAACACTATCGTTTGTTTCATCTGGTATATAATCAAATGCACTATCTATATCTTGCATCCCGAATTCATCAGTTTCACGAATATATATTATTCCATATCTATATTCTTTCATTTTTATATCTGGATCTATCTTAAAATAATCTTCCATTGGGAATATTCTTACAATGGCACGATTATCTTGTAAGAAGTTGAAATAAAAAACTCTATCTTCTACATAATAAGTTGCTTCTTCAAAACCTACATCATAGTATTGTCGGAGTCTCATAATATGCTTTCCAACTTCTTCTTCAGGTAGATAATTACTAAATCTTAATTGACCTACTAGATTACCAAATAAAGTAGGAGTTTTAATATCAATATAACCTGCTTGAACAAGTTCATTACAAGGACGACATATACTTTCTCTAAATCTAACTTCATCAACTATCATAACTTTATTCTTTTCAAGTAGAGTAATTTCATCTACATACTTCATAATTAAGTCTGATTTTTCTTCTCTTGTATAATCTTTCCAAGTTTTAGTTCTTTCTTTATATTCATCTTTTAATTTAACTTTATTAATAAAGTCGATATCTCTTTTTAATAAAATGTCTTGTGGTGTAAATTTTAATTCTTCAGTAATGTTTGTAGTATTAAGTTCACTTTGTATTTTAGAAATTGCTTCATCGACAATTTTCTTTTCAGCATTATATTCTTCTAAATCAAATGCACCAGAAATATATGCTTTTCTAATTCTATCTAGTTTAGCATTTTGTTTATCAAGTTCTTTTTCTAATAGTTCTTTTGGTTCATCAAATTTTTGCTTAATCATAGGTAAGAAGAATTGATTAACAACACTATCATATTCTACTATTTCATTGATAAAGTTTTCAAAGTATTCTTCAATAACATTTTCTTTTAAATTAAGTTTACAATCATTACAGTAATAGTAATAATAAACATTTCCATTTTTCTTTTTAGTCGCTTTACCACCCATTAAATTATTACATCTTGGACATCTTATTTTTTGTAAAAATAAATAAGTTAAAGTTCTTTGATATGCACGAGAGTTCTTTTTCTTTTGTGCTTGGCAATCTTTCCACATTTCTTTACTAACTATTGGCTCAACAACATTTTCATAATAGGTAGGATGCTTTGTTCTTTTTCCGTGAACGAAATCTCCTTTGTAAACTTCATTTTCTAATATTGCAGTAATAGTTGAATCTCGCCAATTAGTTTTACCTAATACTTGTTCTTCGTTTAGTTTATTACTTATTGTTTGATAAGAGCTACCATTATAATACATTTCAAATATTCTAACTACAATATCTTTGGTAGAGTAGTCTATTACAAGTTTCTTGTTTTCGTGTTTATAGCCTAAAGGGGCTTGGCTTGGTAAATGTCCTTGTTTAATTGCACCAGCTAAACCAACTTTTGTTCTTTCACTAGTTCTTTCAATTTCATTTTGAGATACTGACATAAGTAATCGTGATACCATTTTACCATTTGCATTAGTTGTATTAACTTCATCATTAGCACAATCTATATAAGCATCATTTTCATCAAGAAAAGTCATTAACTTTTCCCAATCAAATATACTTCTTGTTATTCTATCTAATTTAAGAGCTATTATAGTGTTAATTCTTTTAGATTTGATATCTTCCTTTAATCTTTCAAATTCAGGTCTATAATTGCCTGTTTTAGCACTAATTCCAGCGTCTTCATAATAATCAACTATCTCATAACCTTTAAACTTACAAAATGTTTCTAATCGTTCTTTTTGTTCTGGTAAACTAAAACCCTCACGTGCTTGATCTTCGGTACTAACTCTTAAATATAGTCCACATAAATTTTTCATACACAACACATCCTTTCTTCAAAAAAAGAGAGACAAAAGTAATAGAAATACATACTACTACCTTTATCTCTCTAACTTTTACAATTAATATAAATTTTCTTTCTTATTACCATAATGCATAACCCCCATTAATACATTTAGGCATATATCTTTCAGTTGCTTTATATAATAATATTTTTGTCTTAAAAAGTCAATAGTTAGCGAAATATCAGGCATTTAGTAGATTTTTAATATAATCTTCAAGTTCCACAAGTTGAATCTTTTTATTTAGACTACCAACATAAATATCAGTAGAATAATTAAATGCTAGAAAAGTAGTATCTTTAACAATAATCTTATGTGGTTCTATGTAAGATAAATTAGTCTTATCAATTTTTCTAATACTACCATTTATAATAGTAGGTTTGATATGACAAAACTCACATATAAATTCTAGTCTTTGTTTAAGATTACTTTCTATTTCTAACTCTTGTGTAATAATCTTAATCACTATAAACACCATCCTTTCTTTTAAGGATGACTTTTTAATAGAACTCCCAAGCTGAAACGTAGAGTTCGACAAACAAAAAATCATCTCAATATGAGATGATATCTATCGTAAATGTTCGAAAAGTTCGAACAGAAACGTCACTGGAGCGAATGAGGGGAATCGAACCCCCATCACAGCCTTGGCAAGGCCGTATTCTAACCATTAAACTACATTCGCATATAAAATTGGAGGGGCCTACCGGATTTGAACCGGTGATCAGGGTGTTGCAGACCCACGCCTTACCACTTGGCTAAAGCCCCGTCACAATTAAAATTATAACAAACATAATAATAAATTTCAACTTTAAATTATTCATTTTTACTATTTTATTATATAAATTGGTACTTTATTACTAAAAAGGCCTATAGAACTTGCCTAATAAGCCCTATTTAATAATAAAGTTACAAATATTTTTATAATTATAGTTTAATTCATTATTTTGTAATATTGGTAAAAGTCCTACTTCATCATTATAAAAATATAACATATCTTTAGAAACAACCATTAAATTATCATCTTTAACATCCCATTCTGATACATCTTTAAAATTAAATAATAAAATCGGATGTTTTATATCAGTAACCGGAGCCTTATAAAAATTGCCATTTTCACTTAAGAAATAATACATTTTTTCATCTTTTCTTATCTCTTTAGCTCCATATAACTTCTCTAATTGAGAATTTTTTATTTCTTTTTCAAAATAAACTTTTTCTTCCAAAAAGTCTTTAGCAGGAATAGTAATTAATTCTTTTCCTTTTAAAACCTTAAATCCCTCTTTGTCGTTACCCACTTCTTTTATTATCTCATTTTTTGGCTCTAGAGAATACTGAGTTTTATTATCTAAATCTGTATAATACAATTTATCATTATGTACACCATTAAAATACATATTTGTTGATAATTGTTCATCTAAATAAACTTTTCTTTTTCCTCCATTAACTACATCATGAATATAAAAATCAGTATAATAACCAGTACCAGTTTCATCAGTATCAAGTGTAACTAAAAAATTATTAACTAAATATGAATAATTATTTTCGTAGCAATCATCATTTAAATAATTCTTCTCTTCTATTCCTTTATTATCTATACGATAAAATCCATGGTAAAACCACATAGTAAAAATTATACTATCTGGGATATTATCCTTATATATTTTGTAATTATCCACTTTTTCAAAATTACTACTATCATTCCAAGACTTTGCTTTATATTTCTTCTCTTTTAGTTTAGAAATAATTTGTTCAATATTTTTATTACCTATTTGTCTTAGGTAAGAAGAACTAACTTGGACATCATCGTAATTACAAACTATATCACCATTATACCCCTTTTTATAAATTGGAAATATGCATACTAGACCATCTTGATTAAAATATTTAATATCTTTAATAACACTATCTTGTTTATTATAATTATGAGTAAAATTAAATTGATAAATTTTTTTTGATTTTTCATCCTCTACTTTAAATGAATAGATATGCTTATCATCTTCAATATTTAATTTTTCATTAATCATATATGAATTGTCATTAGTAATAATAGAATAATCAGTTTCATGATATTTAATAAAAGATTGGACAAATAACTGAATTAACAATCCTAAAAGTCCTAATGCAAAAACAATAGGTATTAACTTTTTCATAATAATCACCACAATAATAAATCTAAAAAGTTTTAATCTTGATCAGAATCTCTATTCTTTTTCATTTCCATCATATAAGTTGATATTTGTGTTTCAATTTCTGGTAATGCATCAACTGCAATGTTAGATAAAACTATAAGTTCATTTAATGTATCGATATAAGCCTTTCCCCATAAAATTCCACTTTTAATCTTTAAATCATTAAATAAATCAGGAGTAATAGAATCTAGAAAATAACCAAATACTACTCTCTTACGACCAATTAAAATTCTCTTATTAGTAAGAGCAATAACTGCAGTACTAACAATATCAAAAGGATTGTCATTTTTTTGAGCAACAAATACATAAAGTACTTCTTCTCCTGGATTAAGGTGTCTTTCAATTACTGAGGCATTTTTTCTTATTCTCCAAGCGACAGTCATTGGATACTTATTTTTAAACCTTAACGCCATTTTATATACATTTCCCATAATTACCTCCGAAGAAAACAAATCTTATATAGAAATTATATCATATATAACTTAATTTGTAATTATAAATTTTGTCGACTAATAATTTCCTTAGAATATAGTTTTAAGCATATTATTTATTAAGGGACGTGATAATATTAGAAAAACTATTGGTATACCTAGAGCTCTACTATACTATTATGATAAAGATATATGGTTAGAATTTTTTAAATATTTAGGATATGAGACTATAATTAGTCCTTTAAGTAACAAAAAAATATTAGAAAATGGAACAAAACTTGCTAATGATGAGGCTTGTTTATCATTAAAAATGTTTCTTGGACACGTCTTAGAATTAAAAGATAAATGTGACTATATCTTAGTACCTAGATTATATTCTATTAAAAAGAATGAACAAGTATGTACTAATTTTAATTGTCTTTATGATTTAACTAGGAATTTAATTGATGCTAGCTTCATCAATTATAACATTGATTTGACTACTGGAAAAAGTAAGCTTATTGCTTATTTAAATCTTGGAGAGGCTCTTGGGGAATCATATATTAGAAGTTATAATGCCTATAAATATGCATCTAATAGAAGCCTAATAAAAAGAAAGCAAGAGGAAAAAGAACAAAGAGAAGCTTTAAAGACAAATAAAATTAAAATTTTACTAGCTGGGCATCCATATAATTTATATGATGAATTAATTGGAAAAACTGTTATTAATTACTTAGAAAAGAATAATATTCAAATTATTTATAGTAATAGAATTAACCACACTATAATCGATAGTGAATGTAATAAAATATCAACTGATATTCATTGGACTCATAGTAAAGAAGTGATGGCTAGTATCAATTATTATCAAGATAAAGCAGATGGAATTATCTTGGTATCAGCGTTTCCTTGTGGACCAGATTCTTTAAGTAATGAACTAATAGCTCATAAAATAAAAGATATACCTATAATTACTCTTATATTTGAAGATTTAAATAGTGAAACGGGAATAATCACAAGATTAGAAAGTTTTATCGATATAATACAGAATATGCGAGGAGAAGAGAAATGAAAAAGACTATTAGTTTTCCACATTTAGGAGATTACTATATACCAATATCAGAATTTTTAAAAAGAACAACTAAAGCTAATATAATACCTTCTCCTCTTATTACTAAAAAAACTATAAGTATTGGATCTAAATTTTCTCCAGATTCAGTTTGTCTACCTTTTAAATATAATCTTGGAAATTTCATTGAAAGTCTTAATAATGGTGCTAATATTTTATTTACTGCTGGTGGAGGATGTCGTTATCGCTACTATGCTGAAGTAACAGAAGCTATACTAAGAGATTTAGGATATAGTTTTAAATTTCATTCTATAATGACAAATGGTAAAATTGATATTAAAAAGGTCTATCAAGATTTTAAAAATATTAATTCTAATCTAAAATTAACTACTTTTATACACTCTGGCATTTATACTCTTCTATTTATTTGGAATATGGATAAAATTGATAAAATTATTCGAAAAAATATTGGATTTGAAATAGAAAAAAATTCTCATATAAAACTTAAAAATAAAATGTTAAAGGACTTTATAAATACTAAATCTATTTTTAAGTTAAATTTACTTTATTTTAAATATAAACATTTATTTAAAAAAATTTCAATTGATAAACCAAAAAATTGTTTAAAAGTTGCAATTATTGGGGAACTTTATACAGCTATGGAACCTTTTTCTAGTTACTTTCTTGAAAAAGAACTGGCTAGTATGAATATTGAGATAAAGCGTTATACCAATTTATCTTATTTATTATGGCAAAAAAGACTATTAAGAAGATATTTATTAAGACGGACTAAGAAATATTGTAAATATACTTTAGGGGCTGATGGACTTGATAATGTATATAGAACACTTGATGTAATTAAGAAGAAATATGACGGAATAATTCATACTAAACCATTTGGTTGCACACCAGAAATAGGTGCTATACCTATTATTCAAAAAATATGTCAAGAATATGAAATGCCAATAATATTTTTCTCTTATGATGTAGAAACTTCAGATGAAGGAATAAAAACGAGACTAGAAGCTTTTTATGATTTATTAAATATAAGGAGGAAGAAGAAATGATTAAGGGATATTTGGGAATAGATATTGGTTCTATATCTACTAAAGGTGTAATAATAGATGAAAATAATGAAATAATTGCTTCCTCTTATTTATGGACTAAGGGGAATCCTATTAGTGCTACTAAAGAAGTACTTAAGGAATTAAAAGAACAGATAAAGTTGAAAAAAATTAAAATTGTTTCTGTAGGAACAACTGGTTCAGCTAGAAAATTAATTGGGACAATTTTAAATGCAAGTATTATTAAAAATGAAATAACAGCTCATGCAATTGGTACTCTATCTTTATATCCAAATATTAAAACTATAATTGAAATTGGTGGACAAGATTCAAAAATAATTCTTTTAAAAAATGGAATTGTCACAGACTATGCTATGAATACTCTATGTTCTGCTGGTACTGGTTCTTTTTTATCTAGTCAGGCTAAACGATTAGATGTTGATGTTGAAGATTTTGGAAAACTTGCCTTAACTAGTAATAATCCAGCTTTAATTGCAGCTAGATGTACAGTATTTGCCGAAAGTGATTTGGTTCATAAAATGCAAGTGGGATATAAAAAGAATGATATTATTGCTGGTCTATGTAAAAGTGTTGCTTTAAACTACTTGAATAGTGTTGGTAAAGGTAAAAAAATAGAAAAGCCAATTATTTTTCAAGGAGGAGTTTCTAAAAATGTTGGAGTAAAAAAAGCCTTTGAAGATATTTTAAATTGTAAAATAATTACCGATGAAAATGGACATTTAATGGGAGCATTAGGAGTAGCAATTTTGTCAAAAGATCAAAAAGAAATAGATTTTTCATTTGATATTGTTGAACAGAATTTTAAAGCAACTAGTCTAAATTGTTCTAGTTGTCCAAATAACTGTGAAATAATTTGCGTTCAAAAAGACGGCAAGCTGTTAGATTCTTGGGGGAATAGATGCGATAATGGAAAAAAAACAGTAGATAAAGTTTATAACTAAATCTACTGTTTTAATTTATTTATTGTTAATACCTAAATACTCTTCATAAGGTATACTACGATCAATAATTTTACCATTATCTAAAATTTCAATTACTCTATTAGTTACTGTATTATTAAGTTCATAGTCACGAGATGTAAATAATACTTCACCTTGAAAGTTAATTAATCCTTTATTCAAAGATGTAATACTTTCCAAATCTAAATGATTAGTAGGCTCATCAAGTATTAAAAAGTTTGGTTGTTCTAACATTATCTTTGATAACATACAGCGAGCTTTCTCACCACCTGATAAAACTGATACTTTTTTAAATACATCATCACCAGAAAATAACATTCTACCTAAAAAACCACGAAGAATAGTTTCATCTTTAATATCATAGTATTGGCCAATCCATTCCATAATATTTTTATCAACATTAAAAATTTCGGTATTATCTTGTGGTAAATATCCTGGAATAATAGTTTTTCCCCACTCTATGGTGCCTTTATCATATTTTTCAAGTCCCATTAAAATATTAAATAATGTTGTTTTAACCATATCGTTTTGGGCAATAAAAGTTACTTTATCTCCTTTTAATATTGTGAATGAAACTTTATCTAGTATTTTTTTACCGTCAACTTCTTTAGTAAGATTTTCTACTTTTAGAATTTCTTTGCCGGCTGGTTTTTCAATTTTAAAATCAATATATGGATATTTTCTAGATGATGGTATAATTTCGTCTAATTGAATCTTTTCAAGCATTTTCTTACGAGAAGTTGCTTGCTTAGATTTTGAAGCATTAGCACTAAATCTAGCAATAAAAGATTGAAGTTCTTTTATTTTTTCTTCTTTCTTTTTATTAGATTCGCGCATTTGTTTTTGTAATAATTCAGAAGATTCATACCAGAAATCATAGTTACCAACATATAATTTAATCTTTCCATAATCAATATCAGCAATATGAGTACAAACTTTATTCAAGAAATGGCGATCGTGGGATACAATAATAACTGTATTATTAAAGTTAATTAAAAATTCTTCTAACCACCTAATTGCATCTAAGTCTAAACTGTTAGTTGGCTCATCTAAAAGTAAAATATCAGGATTACCAAATAAAGCTTGAGCAAGTAGTACTTTTACACGATCCTTTACTGGTATCTCACTCATATTAAGATAATGTTCTTCAATTGGGATACCTAAGTTATTTAATAATTGTTGGGCATCAGGTTCAGCATTCCAACCGTCTAAGTCCATAAACTCAGCTTCTAAATTTGCAAGTTTCATACCATCTTCTTCAGTAAAATCAGTTTGTTCATACATCTTGTTTTTTTCTTCCATAATTTCATAAAGTTTATTATTTCCCATTATAACAACGTCAAGTACTCGTTTATCATCATATTGATAATGATCCTGTTTTAAAAAAGAAAGTCGTTCATTTTTACTGATTGTAACTTCACCTGTAGTGGTTTCAATCTCACCAGATAAAATTTTTAGAAATGTTGATTTACCGCTACCATTAGCTCCTATTAAGCCATAGCAATTACCATTAGTAAATTTAATATTAACATCTTCAAACAAAGTTCTCTTTCCAAACTTTAAGCTTACATTATTAACTTGTATCATTTTATCACCTCATATTTTTATTTTGTAATTATTTTTACATAACTTTTAACATTTTCCGATGGTAGAAAAGTAGATTTTACAGTGGCTCTTACCCTATTATCATAAAGTATTTAGTATAGTCTTACCATTTCAAAAGAAGTATAGGTTTCTTTAACTAAAATATTAATCGACAATATAGCCTTTAATTTGCCCTCTATTATTAGAATCTATGATAGACAAATGACATTATTCAAAGCGATAACTTTCTGGATCTACTAAATAAATTTTTCCATTAAATGCTTTATTAAAAAAGCTTAGATCATCAAGTAAAACGTCATTACTTGTAATGTGTATCAATATCAGTAGTAAAAAAATTTAATTCTTGTATGAATTTTCTTATAGGCATATCTAAAATACTAATTGATCCCTTATTATGAATTCTACTTGTTGTAGAGACAATCTTTTAATAATTTTTTCATCAAGTCTACTCTTACAAAATAATTTTTTATTAACTTTTAATACTTTTACCATAGCATAAATGTTAGCTTCGCTACCGGCATCAAATCAAGCTTTCCTAAATTCTTGATAATTAAGAAAAATTTGATTTTGCCTATAATAATAACATATTATTTCCTTAAATGTGTTAACATCATATCATATAAAGAAAACAAAATCAATTAGCATATTAACCCTTATAGAAAATAGAAACAATTTTAGCAAATTGGTAAAGAATAAGATCACTTTTATTCATAGCAAAACTTTTTCCAATAGCCTTACCACCTATTGTACAGGAAGCAGCTATTGCCGCTACAGTTAAATTTACAAATAATAGATCAAGATTCATACTAGAGGCAATACCAACTGCAATGGTTGTGGCCGAAGCTCCAGAAATAATACCACAAATATCCCCAATAACATCATTGCAAAAGCTGGCTACTTTATCAGCATTTTTCTTAAATTTAACTGCTACTTTTGCTCCTTTTACTCGTCTTGAATTCATCGAATGAAAAACTTTCTCATCAGCACTAGTAACAGCTACTCCTATAATGTCAAATACGATACCAATTAATATAAATAATAGTGTAATCAAAATACCCCAGAAAACAGATAAATTGGGTATCGTAGTTTGAGAAAATAAAGATAGAGAAAATGAAATTACAAAAGTAATAGCAACTATTTTAACTATCCATTTAACATCAACATGCTCTTTTTTTATTTTTTCTTTTTTTTCTGTTTGTACTAATAAATTTTTAAATTCTGACTTACTGTCATTTTTCCAAAACATTTTTAATATCACCCCTTAAATTATATCAAAAAAAAATAGTATATAACATACTATTATTTGTTAATTAATGGTGCTTAACATAGTAAACTCTGAACCTTAGGTCAAGTAGGATTTCCCTGATTTCTACATTTCCGTTACCAGAAATGCGGTTCCCCTTTACAGAAATCAATGTGATGTCACCATGCACACGACTTGATTACCACTTAGTGTCCACTGCAATCCTATGTTAAATTCACTCTAGGGGATTTCCCCACCAATACTTTATTATTAGTTCTTTTTTGCAAAAATAATTTCAAAAAGCAATACTTAGATAGTTGGCCGACTATACAAGCAAGATCTTTTATCCCGATATTTTCACTCAAGACAAGCTACACTACACATAACTTTCGCCACAATGTAGGTTCTTCCTACCACGTAGTTAGTCCGTCAGCAACAGCGTATAGGCTAACCACGAACTGTAGGTCTCCACAAATAATGGGTCGTTTGTCGTATGCCATTACGAGCGCCCATTACTTTCATCTTCAGCATTCACCCCAGACTGGGCGTAAGAAGCAAACACCAAAGGCCTCACAGATATGCTCTTATAACGGTTGTTTAATCCCGTCTTCCTAATAAAATAATTGACTAGAATAATGTACCATCAATTACGTGTACATTATATCATATGTTACCAGTTTTGTCAAATTACCCATTTTTTATAATATTTACAAAATAATTAATTTTACCAGCCCAGGTATTACCTTCACAATATTTAGGAGCTATTGTTTCGACAGTCGTTCTACCAACAGAAAAATAATTTTTAGATAAATTATTAATAAATCCAGCTATACCTTCATCTAAAGTATTAAACTTTTTAAAACTTCCGCCATTACATCCTGGAGAACCTTTCTGTCCTCCTACATTATTACAATAACGAGCTAAATTAGAGCATTTAGTTCCACAACCAGTTTCATGTAAAATAATTGCAACTGCTATATAAGGATCAACACCTTTTTCCAAACATAGTTTAGCAATTAATGGACCCTTACCAGCAATATAATCATTACCCAAGTGACGATTGAGTTTTTCCCCTAATTCATCTAATGTCAAACCATCATAAACTTCTATTCTATGAGGAATCTGGACAGATACAGGAGCTGCTTCCATTTTAACGGCTGTTAAATCTGAACTATCAACTCGATACTGTAATTCTCCCTTAGTTAATGCACTACTAGACATTGTCATACTTAAATTATTATTATTTACTATATATTTATATGAATTATTATTTTCATTATTATTAGAAAGTTTAATACCAATAGTAATCATCATTATTGACATTACTACTAAAATTGTTCCCATAATTTTAACTTTTCTCAAGAAATTCACCTCAAAATCTTACAAGTATAATTCTATCATTTTATAAAATTCCTGTCAAACATTGTCAAATTTATGAGTATTATTCTTCCTATAGTAAGGTTCTTTGTCCAATTGATAATTGTTTACCTTTGGTGTTTTCTAGTTGATGGTTTAATTCTTTGTAGACTGCTTTAAAAGTTTCTGGTAACATAATAGATTTTGTAGTTGTTATACTATCCCATCTTCCAGCATTATCATATGTAATTACTGGGGTATCTGAAATGTCTTTTTCTGGTTCATGATACCAAACAATTGAATGACCTTGAAGATCACCGGCTATCCCTAAAACATAGTGAGTTAAATGTCTAATAGTATCAAAGTGAGAGCTTTCTGGAATTATTTTACCTAAAGCATCAACTAATTCATCTAATTCAACTGATTCTCCATTATTTACTTTTTTTATTGTTTCATTATTAGAAATATAAAATGGTAGACTCATAATTTTTTCTGTTAAGTAAAGAGTTAGTCCTTCTTCAATTAATTCTTGCTTTTCAATATTATCTTTTTCCCAATAACCATTTTTGACAATATATGAGTCAACCTTATAATATATATCACTCATGTTAATCATAATATACCTCCTCGTATTTATATTATTTTTTTAATTGTTTTACTAGTTCTGAAGCATTTACTTCATTTAAAACTAATAATAAACCATATTTTGATATGTTATCTTTGACTGATAAAATTTGTTCTTTTAAAGGTACGATATTTATAGTAGATGGAAGATTAAAATAATGACTTTCTTAAGAGTCAGCTATAAATCCTGTAAATATTTCTCTATATCTAATTTTTCCATTTTTATTTAAGGTTTCAAATATATATTTTGTGGTTGTTTCTTTAGCCATAAGTCCATATGGTGTTGGTACACTTGATATATATTTCAAATTAGTAACTACTAAATTATCAGTACTATAACTATCGCTCATTTCATAGTTATTACTTTTAAAATTTAATAACTCACCTTTTTGATTTTGTTTTTTTCCAAATATATCCAAATTCTCCCTTTCATAGTTACTTATTATACCATACTTTTTAGTAAATTACCTACTTTTTTCATTTTAGCATTATCATTTATTTCACTATACAATATAGAAATATCTACTTTAGCTTTATATTATAATATAATACAAATAATACAGAAAAATTGGCTTTAACTTGTGTTTATAAAATTTTCTTAAAGTAGAACTTAAAAAGCTGAATTATAAAACGCATTATTTTACTTATCTATTTTTTATTTAATAAATATTAGTATTAATTATTGATTTTAAAAGTCTTTGGAGCAAATTTATATATTAAAAATAAAGCAATAATTATATATAATATAGTGAATACTAAACCGCCTATTGAAAAATATAATGATGGAATAGTTAAATCAGAAAAAGTATAAGAGATAAAATATGTAAGGCCAGATACAAGTGAATATGAAGCTTTTTTCATCTCTAAAGATTTATTAAATGGTTGTAATAAATAGTAAATTACTAAATAATGGACTGAGAAAAATATACTTAGTAAAATTATAAATAATGGTATTGTTATATAATTAATAATTAAAGTTCCACCAGAAAAATATAAAAGTATAATCATTCCAATAGCTATTATTATGGCTGGCATTAAGTTTACTTTTACAATGGTTATTAATCTTTTTTTAAATAGATTCAATAATATCTTTGGTTCTCTATAAAAATTATATGTAAGCATTGCATGATCACAATTATAAAACATAGCTTGAGTAATTATAGCTCCCCTATTAATAAAGTACATAATAAAGACAAACCAGCCAATTTGAGTACATAATATGTTATTTATTTCAAATGCAAAGTCATTAATATCGAGTACTAAGAAAATTAATATAACAATAACAATGGCACTAATTAAACTAAAGGTCTTGGCACTTCTATAAAGTATTTCTTTATGTCTTTCAAAGAAAATAGTATTAAATAAATCATAACCTTTTTTACCAATCAATTTCTTATTGTCAATTTGCTTATCTTTATCTTTTATTGCTACCATAGCTTGTCTAGTATAGGCTTCTGAATTTTTTTCATTCATTACTAATTTTTCAGTAATAAGCTTTTTATAAATAAGTTTATAATCATTAACATTTCTAATATAAAATACAGATATAACTGCTAAAAATAGTAGTAAAATTAAGCCAATTATAAATACTTGTTTAGTAAGGCAGATTTCTATTAAGGGTAGACAAGATACTACTAACATTATGGCAATATAAGTAAAAGTAACTTTATATCTAGTAGTTAATAAATACTTCTTTTTTCTGTAAAACCAAATACTTATTGCCTCTCCTACTATTTTTGTACAACTACTAAATAAAGATAATCCTAAAATTAGTAAAACTGGAATATTTAGACTATAATTTATAGTAGAAAAACCAATTACATTAAGTATAAAAGATAAGATAAGTCCCCATACAAAGTCAGTACATAGATACTTTTTAGCATCCATTTGAAATAATATAATTGAAAAATACTTTTTCTTAGTGGCACTAAGTAAATTAGTATTAATAATTAGACCAATAAGGGCAAATACTACATATATATGAGCATATATTAGAGCTAAGTTTTCTCTTCCAATTCGAAAAGCAATCATATAAATAATAAAGAAATATAGTAATCTATATAGTATTAATTTAGCACTAGTTAAAATTATTCCTAATACTCTAATAAAATTTTTTAAGCTAGTACTACTATATAAATCATCAGAAAGTATATCTTTTAAAATAGGGAGTTTTTTTAAGGTATAAATAAATGAATTAGTTGCATAAGCAGTATCTATTTTAAAAGACATTTTTAAAGTATTAAGCATTATTTTGTTCCTTTAAACTATTAATAATTTTATCTTTATATTTCTTTGTATTTAAATTATTTTTTTCAATTAATTCAAGTTCTTTATTATTTAAAATAACTATTTCATCACATAAGTCCATTGCTAATTCTAAGATATGAGTAGAAAAAATAATTATATGATCTTTTTTTAGAGATTTAAATAATTTTTTCATTTCATCTTGAACTACTATATCTAATGATGTAAGGGGTTCATCTAATAAAATAACTTTTGGCTTAGCAATTATATTAATGAGTATTTGCATTTTGTTTTTCATTCCATGGGAATAATCTCTTAATAATTTATTTTGGTCTTCTTCGGATATTTTGACAATTTCAAAATATTCATTAAGAGTTTTTTCTTCTGTAATTTTATCTTTATTAATATCAATGAAGAATTGTAGAAATTCTTTGGCTGTTAAAAATTCTGGGACAATTGGTTCTGATACAACATAACCAATATCACTAGTTGTTAATTCTATATTAGTATTATCATCAATTAGTCTAAATTTTCCTGAATCAATATCAATATCACTATTTAAACTATTAAAAAATGTTGTCTTACCTACTCCGTTTCTTCCAATAAGGCCATATATTTTTCCAGATTCAAAAGAAAAGTTTATATCTTTTAAAACTTCTTTGTCACCATAACTTTTACTTAAATTTTCTATTTGTAAGATCAAATAAATCACCTCTTTATATCCAAATTATAGCATAATTAGGACTAGAAAAAATACTAGTTTTTGACTAGTATTTGATTTTAAACATCTCCATGATCTTTTATATATTTTTGTTGATATAGATAGGAGTCGCGACACATATCTTCTATGTCATACTCAGCTTTCCAACCTAATTCATTATAAGCTTTACTAGCATCAGCATAGCAAGCATCGATATCACCGGGTCTTCTTTTTACTATTTCATATGGTACATTTACATTATTAACCTTTTCATAAGTGTTAACTAAGTCAAGAACACTATAGCCTTTACCAGTTCCTAAATTATAGAAATTAATTCCTTTAAGCTTATCAAAATGTTCTATAGCTTTTAAGTGCCCTTTTGCTAAATCAACTACATGAATATAGTCTCTTACACCTGTACCATCGGGAGTATTATAATCATTACCAAAAACTTTTAATTTAGAATAGGCCTCATTTTTTGCATTTGTATTTTTTAAATTATTAGACGCTACTCTCATGATATAAGGCATTAAATTATTTGGTATTCCTTTAGGATTTTCTCCAAGTAAACAGCTTTTGTGAGCTCCAATTGGGTTGAAATATCTAAGAATTATACATTTAAAATTTTCATTTGCCTTACAAATATCAGTTAATATTTGTTCATTTACTAACTTAGTAGTTCCATAAGGATTAGTAGTAGATAACGGAAAGTCTTCTTTTATTGGTAAAGACTTAGGTAATCCATAAACTGTTGCACTGGAAGAAAATACTAAATTATTACAACCATGTTTTAACATTACTTTACAAATATTCAAGGTTGAAAGTAAGTTGTTTTCATAATACATTATTGGTAATTTTACTGATTCTCCTACTGCTTTATAGGCTGCAAAATGAATAACAGCGTCTATTTTATTTTCTCTAAATATTTTATCAATTGCTTTCGCATTACAAACATCTTCTTGATAGAAAGTAATATTCTTACTTGTAATTTTTTCTATCCTATCTTTAACATCAATAGTTGAATTGTATAAATTGTCAACAACAATTACATCATGATCTCCATTTAAAAGTTCAACACAGGTATGGCTTCCAATATAACCAAGTCCTCCAGTAACTAATACTTTCATTTTAAACACCTCCATATAATTTAATATACTCATCTAAAACTAAAAACATTTCTTTCCCAATATTTTTATCAATCATTCCACTAGCTATACTTTGTTTTAGAAAAGTATCAAAGTTTGCTAGATTAACATAAAATAAAGAAAAATCAGTTTGCTTTTCTAATTCATCATAATTAGTTTCATTTAAATTAGGAATTTCATCAGAAAAAACTTTATAGTAATAGATTTTACTACAAACATTATTACCACTATTAAAATAATTTTTTGAATATGTCATAATCTGCATAAATGGACCATTAATAGATTCTACATCTATGCCGGTTTCTTCCTTTATTTCGCGAATTAAGGCTTCTTCCATATCTTCATTATTTTCAACATGTCCACCAACTAATTGATAGGTATTGTTATTGTGGGCAACTAAAATATCGTTATTACTATTAATGATAAATCCCTTCACTCTAATTACTTCATATGATAAGTCTTCTGGTGTTAAATTATTTTCATTAATAAATACTCTTCGCATAAATACTCCTTTTAATAGATAAATCTTTCCCAATAATCAACAATACTAGGGCTAACAGTTTCAAAATATGTATCAATCATAAGTGCCATATAAGATGATTTTTGCCATATTGGATAATCTGCTAAATTAAAGCATATTTCTTTAGAATTGGCTGTCATATATTCAAATGTTGACGCTCTATCTTCATCAGAATTAGTCTGGGCATAGTTATTTACAAATGGTGAAGCTGGAAGCCCCGTACTACTGAATGATAGTTTAGGATTAGCTTGTTCTCCGTACACAAAATTAGCTGGATTGTATGTATTCCAAATACTGAATTTTCCTTTTTTTCGTTCAATAAAATGTTCAATATAGTGATATATTTCATGATGAAAACTTTCGGCAAATGGATAATCCATTGCAATCGAAATAATTGTCTTATTATCGGTAAGGTCTGTTACACCTGTTACATTTGCTGTATCATAACGTTGAATTAAGTATATTTCTAATTCTAGTTTTACAGTAGTAAATTCCTTAAAAAATCCGTCAGGGTATACTGATAGTAATGAATTTAATTGATTTAGTCCAGATTGAGCAATTATAGGATCAGTAATTGGTGTAGTTTTCATTGAGCCGGCTAAGTATTCGGAAGTTTCACTACCATATTTTACTTTTATCCCATAAGTATCTTCAATCGTTCTTCTTAAAGTATCATTTGTTAAATCAATTGTAGGTGGTGCAGCATTATTAGTAGTATCTTTATTAATATCAAGTTTTGGGTCCGTATATATTTCAGGTGGTGTTGGCGGTACTGGTGTTGGAACTGGAATTACTTCTGGTGTAGGGGGTTGTGGTTTGGGTGTTAACTCATTATAACCATTCTCATCACTATTTGGCTTTTCAATTTCTGGATCATCAATAGTCGAAATAATAATATTGTCATCAGAGTCAGCAATAATTGTTACATCTCTAACTGGGTCACTAAAAGACTTTCTGTCTTCATAATCTAAGTAAAGCCCACAAAAGATAAATAAGAAAGATAGAATAAATAATATCTTACCTAGAACTAATAGTTGTTCTTGATGCATATCTTCACCATCCTATAATCTAATAAGATTATAACAAACTTCAAAAGAAAAAACCACCTAAAATTAGTGGCATATTTCATAGCATTAATATGTTTTAGGCAGTTTTTTTCTTAATTAAGACATTTTCTCTTCCTTGTGCTTGATTTAATTTTTTATTTAGCGAACTGATTTCGGCATATAAAGCTTGGGCTTCTGAAACTTTTCCTTCTTTATATAGTGCACTTGCCTTTTTCATTAATTCTTCAATTTTTTTTCTTGATGATTCAACATCTATTTCTGAGTTAGCTCCGAAATCTAATGATTCAGATTGTCTTTTAAAAGAGGCTTTTAGTCTTTGATACTGTCTTTCATTTACTAAAATGGCTTTTACTTTGTTTTTACTGCTCTTTATAAACTTAAGTGGTCTATTATTTGGTAATCCATTTTTATTATTGGCAGAATTTATTACATTATCAGCTGTAGTACTTTCTGGTATTATAGTTGAATTATTAGTTACATGTTGGCTAGGAGATTGAATTATCGCTGGTGTTTTAATAGTGTTGCTTTCGGGGATTGGATTTGGCGTAATTACATTATTTGTAGAGGATGTAGTCTGACTAGTAGTTGGTACATTTGGAGTAGTTGTCTGACTTGGTGCAGGCTCTTTATTAATTGTTTTAGGCGGTTGACTAGGTACTGGTACATTGTTAGTTGGAGTTGACGGAATAGAATTTAGTGTTGATTCTAGTGTTGAAGCAATAGATGGTGTTGAAGCCATTGATTTGGAAAATGGGGCTTGTGAATTATTAATTGCGGTGGTTTGTGCAATTGGTTTAGCTACAATTTTATTTTCAGTGGTTTCATGGCTAGGTGTCATTTCTGCTAATGTTGTATTTGATACTGCTTTAACGGGTTTTAATAGATTTTTATCTTTAGCATTGTTAAGATCATCAACATTCTCACTTAGCGATTTAATGTTGTTTACAGTTTTATTTAATAAAATAATTCGTTGAAAGATTGCTCTTTCAGTTTCAAAAGGATCATTTGCCTCGTTTTTTGCAAGAATTTCAATCATTTTAGCTAATTCTCCAATATGATCTGCAAACAAGTCAAAAAAAGTAGTTTTTACAACGTCAATATTACTATTTTGATTTTTATTATTTAGTGCCACTTTATTTCACCACCTAATCCACATTAGCTATTCGTTTCAAAAGTTGTTGAACTTCAAGCCATTCAGAGTCACTAGTAATTTCTTCAATTTTTAGGTCATCACCATTTTTATATATTTTAGAAATATAAATTACCCGGCCATTATTTTCGCCACGAAATTCTCCTTTAGTATAAACAACATAATTCTTTAACTTATCATTAGAAGTAAGATAAGTAACAATTTCAACTTTTGTTTTATTTCCCTCTGAATCAACTATTTCAACAAATTCTTTTTCTTCCATAGCAAACTCCCTCTATTCTATTTATCATTATACATTTTTTTTAGGAATATGTAAACTGGTGAATTTTTAAATTGCTAAAAAAATCAAGGCCTCTTATTTACTAATTAGCCTTGTCTAAATTATTAATTTTTGGTGATATTTATTTGTTAAAATATAGTTTTTCTATATTACTTTTAAGTGATGAAATAAACTTATCTATTTCTTCTTTGGTTGTTAAATAACTAATACTTATTCGCATACTGTGTCTTGCTCTATCCATGTCATTATAAAGAGCTAAAATAGTTTTTGAATAATCGCCTTCAGAGCAAGCCGTTTGAGTTGAAATATAGATATCATCTTGTTCTAAGGCATGTAGCATTGTTTCAGGTTTGATATTTTTTAAGCTAAAATTAACAATATGAGGAACACAATAATTATTACTATTGATATCGACATTTAATTCAATTAATTTTGAAATCAAATACTTATTTAAACTTTCAACATGATGAATTTTTTCTTCAAAATTATCGTAGCAAAGTCTTAAGGCTTTAGCCATTGAAACAATTAAAGGAAGGGCTGGAGTACCACTACGGTATATAGTAGTAGACTTTCCACCATGAATTAATGGTTCAATAACAATATTTTCTTTTTTTATTAAGCAACCAATACCTTTCATACCATAAAATTTTTGTCCGGAGAATGAAGCCAAATCAACATTCGATAAATTCACATTGACCTTTCCAATACATTGCGTTATATCACTATGAAAGTAGCATTTGGGATACTTTTTAACTAACTCACCAATTTCTTTAATGGGCTCAACAATACCCACTTCACTATTTACGCCAACAATGGAAACTAAAATAGTATCATCTCGTATTAACCTAGCTAAGTCTTCTAAATCAACTACGCCATTTTTATCAATTTTTACATATGAAACCTCAAAACCTAAGCTTTCTAAATACTTAATAGGTTCACTAACTGATGAATGTTCTAGTTCTGTAGTAATTATATGTTTACCCCTACTTTGATATTTTAGACAAATTCCTTTAATTGCTAAATTATTAGCTTCACTAGCTCCACTAGTATAAATAATTTCACTACTTTTAGTTTTCATGATTGATGCAATTTGTGAAGTAGCAGCATTTATCAATTCTTTTGCTTCAGACCCTAATTTATGTAATGAATT
>CALVRD010000014.1 GCA_944358435.1 uncultured Bacilli bacterium
TGAAATAATATCTATTTCAAAGTCTTTTCTATATTTATGGTCAGTTTCTAAAGTAACTGCACAATCAACATAACCTTTAGGCTCTAAATCAATAAAACGATAATTATCAACTAAAGAATGACAATAAGTCTTACCATTATTAATAGTAGCAATAATGTTACGGAATGTTCCGGTTGGTAAATGCAGACATTGTCCAGCCCGACAGTTAACTCGAGCTAAATAATTATCAAGTAATAATGCTGCTATCGTCTCATCCCCTAATGGTGTGTATTTTTTATCTAAAAAATCTCCTAAATTATTGGCATTTTTACTAACATAATCAAATATAAGTTCTGTTTTTTCAAAACTACTCATTCTTTGCATATATTCAAATGATGGAACTAAACTATCCCACACTTTTTCCATCGCAATTCGCATATTAAGTAGTCGTTCTCTATTAAACTTACAATCTGGAATTGTACACAGCGCAGAAAATTCCGTTGGCCTAAAGTTCATTAAATATCTATCTGAGAAATAACAGTCACAAGAAATACGACTAAAATTTAGGTCACAAATTATATTATTAACGCCTATAATTCTTCTAATATCATTATCATCAATATGCATTTCATGATGAATTTTACTTTTTCTCATACCAATACATTTCATTAATTCATTAAAATTTCTTCCAGTAGTTGAAATACTAATGGCTCCATCTTTTAAAGCAAGTCTTTCTAATTTTTTTAAAATTTCATTGCACTCTTCTAAGCTTAAAGTTTTATCTAAGTAAAATTTAACTAATCTTCTCCCGGGAGCAATTTTTTTGTCAATATCAAAATCTAAATAAAGAAGGGCTATTTCATTAACATCAATTTTAACATCATAGGGACTAAGCGGAGAGCACTGATTAACATCTAATATAATATTCATAGTAATATTCCTTTCAAGTAAACAAACATACTATATCACAAAGGAAAGAAAAAATACTATAAAATATAGTATTTAATAATTAATTATCTAATTTCTTCAATTTTCATTAAGTTAGTTTGTGAAGAACCAGTTGTTGGGAATCCTCCAGTTAGGACAATTCTATCTCCACTTTCTAGTTCCATAAATTTTTTAGCTTCATCAACACTAGCTGTTAAAACATCATCAGTTGAATTAAACATAGGAATTACTTTTGTACAAACCCCCCAATTTAGAGCTAATCTATAGCAAGCTTGATCATTTGGACATAGTGCTAAAATTGGAGCTTTTGGTTTAAAATTACTAATTAATTTAGCAGTTGTACCAGTAATTGTAGCTGCACAAATTAATTTTGCTTCTAATCTGTTAGAACATTCTGCAACACTTTCAGCAATAGCTGCTGGAATAGAATTTACTCGAACATTTTCATCAATATAATTAAATTCAGCATATTGTTCCGTTTCTTCACAAATTCTAGCCATTGCAGCAACTGTTTCAATTGGATGCTTTCCAACTGTAGTTTCACCACTTAGCATTACGGCATCAGTTCCGTCTAAAACTGCATTAGCAATGTCGCTTGTTTCTGCTCTTTTTGGTCGAGAATTTTCCATCATTGTTTCAAGCATTTCTGTAGCAACAATACATAGTTTTCCCATTTGACGGCAAGTTTTAACAATTTTCTTTTGAATAATTGGTAATTTAGCATAAGATACTTCAGTTCCTAAATCTCCTCTTGCAACCATTACACCATCACTTACTTCTAGGATTTCATTTAAATTAGTAATGCCAAGATCACTTTCAATTTTACAAATAATTTGTAAATCTTCACGATTATTTTGTTTTAATAATTCTTTAATTTCTAGAACATCTTCTTTGCAAGAAACGAAAGAAATAGCTAAATATTCACCACCATGTTTGCAAGCAAATTCAATATCTTCATGATCTAAATCACTTACATATGGCATATCTAATTTAACACCTGGAGCACTAATACTTTTTCTTTCTCCTAAAGTTCCACCTACTAAAACTTTGCAATTTAAGTAGTCTTCAGTTTTTTCAATTACTTCTAGACGCATTTTATCATTTTCAAGTAATAACAAATTACCAACGTTAAGACTATTTAACGCTTCAGGATGATTGACACTAATCATTTCAGAATTACCAACAATAGTATCTTTAACAATTTTAATCGTATTTCCTTCAACAAGATCAATAATTCTATTTTCTAATAAGCCAGTTCTAAATTCAGGACCTTTAGTATCCCAAAGAATTGCAACATTAGCTTTAGTTTTTTCTCTTACTTTATTAACTGAATCAACTACTTTTAATCTTTCTTCAAATGTCGCATGTGTAAAATTAACTCTTGCTACATTCATACCTGCTAGAACCATTTTTTCCATTACGTCTGCTTCACATGAAGCTGGTCCAATACTACATATAATTTTTGTTTTTTTCATATATACCACCTCAAACCATTCACAATTATATCAAATTACTCTAAAATTTCAAGAAAAAATTATACTTTTTTATGCTATCTAGCTATTTTTGGCAACTACTACAATAGTAAGTTCCTCGTCCACCTACTCTTATTTTGGAAATCGTTGTTCCACATTTGGGACAGTTTTCATTGCTTTTGCCGTGAACTAATAATTCATTTTGGAAAAGTCCGTGAACACCTTCACTAGAAGTGAAACTTTTAATAGTTGTTCCACCTAATTTAACTGCTTTGTCTAAGACGATTCTTGTATTTTTAATAATATCTTCACATTCTAAGAGAGTAACATCACAAGCTTTTCTGGTTGGAAGAATTCCACTCGCAAACAAAACTTCATCATCATAAATATTGCCAATACCAGCAATAATACTTTGATCAAGTAAAACTGTTTTTATAGGCAACTTTTTACTATGAATTTTATCATATAGATATTCTTTTGTTAAATTCTTATCATAATATTCTAATCCCAATTCGGAAAGAGGTTTAACTGTTTCAGCCTCTTCTTTTAAAATTAAATACATCTTGCCAAATTTTCTAACATCATGAAATCTAAAGCTAATATTATCATCTAAAATAAATTCTACATGTTCATGTTTACCTATAGTGTCATCTTTATTTCTAAACATAAACTTGCCTTCCATTCTTAAATGAATTAATAAATAATATTTATCAAGGCCAATAGTTATCCATTTTCCTCTAGTATCTATACTATTAATTGTTTCTCCAATAATCTTTTCTTTAAATTCTTTGGCTACTGGGGCAGCTATAATATTATCCCAATAAATATTACAACCAGTTATCCTTTTACTTAATATTTTATTTTTTAAACTTCTTACTACTGTAATTACCTCTGGTTTTTCTGGCACTTTATCACCTTCTTACTTTGCTTCATACCAATTATTACCAATTTCAATATCTACTTTTAATGGTACATCTAATTTAAATGTGTTTTCCATAATATCTTTTACTATTTTTTTAACTTCTTCTAGTTCATCAAGAACAACATTAAATACAAGTTCATCGTGTACTTGAATTAGCATTTTACTTTTTAAATTTCTTTTCTTAAACTCAGCAAATATTTCGACCATAGCTTTTTTCAAAATATCAGCAGCAGTTCCTTGGATGGGAGTATTTAAAGCCATTCTTTCCCCACTACTACGAATCATATAATTTTTATTTTTTAGTTCTTCAATTACTCTTTTTCTATTCATTAAAGTTCTAACATAGCCATTCTTATATGCCTCTTCTTTTTCTTTTTCTTGAAAATCTCTAATTCCGGGATAGGTCTCTAAGTAGTTATCAATAAACTTCTTAGCTGTTGCTACATCGATGCCTAAATCTTCTGATAACCCAAAACTACTTATTCCATATAATATTCCAAAGTTTACGGCTTTAGCAGCTCTTCGCATATCTTTTGTGACTTCACTCATATTAACTTTAAATATATCAGAAGCTGTTCTAGCATGAATGTCCTCATCGTTAATAAATGCATTGATTAAGTTAGTTGCTCTTGACATATGGGCAAAAACTCTTAGTTCTACTTGGGAATAATCTCCTGATAGTATTTTAGAGTTTTCATCAGCAATAAAAGCTTTTCTTATTAGTCTTGAATACTCGGCTCTAGCTGGAATATTTTGAAGATTAGGACTAATACTTGAAAGTCTTCCAGTTCTAGTTAATGTCTGAGTAAATATTGTATGGATTCTTCCATCCTCCCTAACTTCTTCTTTTAGACCAACTGCATAATTAGTATATAATTTTGCTAATGTTCTATATTCTAATACTTTATCAACTATTGGATGAACAAATTTAATCTTATCTAAAATATCTTTACTAGTTGAATATTTATTATCTTTAATCCTCTTTGGATATGGAATTGCTAAGTCTTCAAATAATACTTTAGCTAGTTGAGTTGGAGACATTATGTTAAATTTATTACCAGCATCTTCATAAATCTTTTCTTCTAAAACATCTAATTGTTCTTTTAAATCTTTTTCAATAGATGCTAAGTAATTGGTATCAATCTTAATACCAGTTATCTCCATGTCAGCTAAGGCATAGACTAAAGGCATTTCAATATTAGTAAATAAATCAAGCTCTTCATCAGTTCTTAATTCTTCTAATAGACGTTCTCTTGAGTCATAAATAAACTGTGCTTTACGACAGCAAACATCCATTAAAGTCTCATTACTAACTTCAAGCGGTCTTTTATCAGTACCATATAAGTCTTCATATAAGGGGATTTTTTTATCAAATGCTAAGGCTAAAAAGCTAATATCATCTTTAACAATATAGTCAAGTAAATATGCCGCTATCATTGTATCAAAAGCAACATTTTTAAACTCAATATTATATTTATTTAAAACAACTAATACTTTTTTTAAATCATAAGTAAATTTACAAGTATTACTAGAGAATAGTTCTTTATATTTATAAATATCATCTTTATTTATAAAATAACCATTTTCTCCATCATAAATACCTATTCCTAGAATATCACTTTTACTATAAATAGTTCCTCTAGTTTCTAGATAAAAAGCAAAATCTTTATTTTTAAATTCAGAAATGTCTTTTATAGTTAATTCTTCAGTCTTATTGTCATTGCTATTAGTCTTAACTTCATCATTATTTAAAACTAATTTTTTTAGAAGTGAATGAAATTCAAAATCTTCTAGTAATTTAATAAATTTTTCATTAGATTTAGGTTCATATTTACAATCTTCTAATGCAAAATCAAGTGGTACTTCTCGATAGATTGTTGCTAAATCATAACTCATATAGGCATTATCTTTATCAGTTAATAATTTTTCTTTTGTTTTACCACTAACACTTTCGATATTAGCATATAATTCATCTAAGCTTCCATATTTAGAAAGTAAGCTAATTGCTGTCTTCTCACCTATTCCTTTTACGCCTGGAATATTATCGCTGGAATCTCCCATAAGGGCTTTTAAATCGATCATTCTAATTGGATCTACTTGATAGGTATTTCTAAATTCTTCTTTTGTCATCATGATATGACCACTCTGTTTTAAAAGCTTAACTGTAACTTCATCACTAATTAACTGTAGTAAATCTTTATCACTACTTACAATAGTGGCGATAAACTGATCTTCTTCATCAACAACCCTAGCTAAAGTACCAATTATATCATCAGCCTCGTAATTATCTGTTTCGTAATATTTTATTCCCATGGCATCCAGCACTTCTTTAGCTTTAGGAAATTGTAATTTTAATTCATCAGGCATGGCAGATCGTCCAGCTTTATAATCACTATATTTTTCATGTCTAAAGGTTTTACCCTTATCAAAAGCAACCAACATATAAGAAGGAGCTTCCTCTTTAACAATTTTATTAATCATGTTAATAAATCCATATAAGGCATTAGTTGGAAAACCCTTTGAATTTTTCATAATAACTCCCTGATAGGCAGTTGCATAAAAACTACGAAATAATAAATTATTACCGTCTACTAAAATAATCTTTTTCAAATTAATCACCTAGAACTAGTATATCATAATTATTTCTTTTTTAACTAATTTTACTTATTTATTTGTACAGAATTATATTCCATATTTTCTAGTCTTTGAAGTCTATTTCCTGCTAAAATTAAGCAAAATGTAATAATTGAGTAAATTAGTAATATAATTAATCCTTTCTTAATATTTTTCTTAACTATTGTCATATATCTCACTCCTTTTCGTATTACGCTTTAATTTTATATCAAACATTGGTTCGTGTCAATATTGATTAAAACATTTGTTTGACATTTTACACAATTAATGGTAAACTTGAGATATGAGGAGTGATGTAATTGGAAAAACTAACTACTAGACAAGAATATATATTACAAGTAATAAAAAAATTAATTGCCAAAAATGGTTATCCACCTACAGTACGTGAAATTGGGTCAAAGGCTAATTTAAATTCACCAGCAACTATTCATTTTCATTTAACAAAGTTGGAAGAAAAAGGATATATAAAAAAAGGTAGCAGTAAAAATAGGACAATTGAAGTTTTAGTTCCTAATGAATACATTGAAAAAGAAGAAAATGTTGTCGAAGTTCCTCTACTTGGAAAAGTTACAGCCGGAACACCAATTGAAGCAATCGAAACACCTGATGAATATTTTGCTTTACCTGCTAATTTAGTAAATACTAAAAAAGAAATATTTACTTTAAAAGTAAGTGGTGAATCAATGATAAATGTTGGAATATATGACGGAGATATTTTAATTGTTGAACGTCAAAATACTGCTCGTAATGGTGATACAGTAGTTGCTATGAATAGCAATAATGAAGCAACTGTAAAAACTTTTTATAAAGAAGATGGCTATTTTAGACTTCAACCAGAAAATGATACAATGGAACCTATTATTTTAAAAGAAGTAACTATTCTTGGAAAAGCCGTTGGACTATATCGTAAATTCTAAGAGAACGTACTTGGTACGTTTTTTTCGTTAAAAAAATAGTCTTCACATCTAGTGAAGGCTATCTTTATTTATTAAATCTCTAACTATATATCCAGCTATAATTAAGCCAGCTGATGCTGGTACAAACATACTTGATCCAGGAATTGAATCTCCTGTTTTGATTGGAACTTCTGTTGATGATAAAACCATAACTTTACTATTTATTTTCTTATCCTTTACATATTTACGAATTATTCTAGCTAGGGGATCATTAACAGTTTTTCTAATATCAACAATAGCTAACTTTGTTGGATCAAGTTTATTTCCTGTTCCCATGCAAGAGATAAATTTGATTCTTTTTTCTAAGCAATTATCAATAATGCATTTTTTTGTTTTAACAGTATCACAGGCATCGACAAAATAATCTAATTTATATTGAAACAATTCTTCTAAATTTTTTTCATCTATAAACTTATCAACTTTAATTACTTCACAGTTTTCATTTATATCTTTTAGTCTTTTTTCTAAAACATCGACTTTTTTTAAACCAATTGTTGAGTCTAGAGCAATAATTTGTCTATTAATATTGCTTTCGTCAACTAAATCATAATCAACTATTATTAATCTACCAATGTTACTTCTTACTAAGGCTTCACAAACATAGCCACCTACTCCACCGCAGCCTAGAACTAGAACTGTTTTATTACTTAGACTTAAAACAGCGTCTTCCCCAATAATTTTACTTAATCTTGAAAACTTAGGCAACATTATCCATCTCTCTTTCATTAGTTTTAACTAATTGTCTATTTTCTGTTTCTAATGGTTTTCTAATAAGATTAAGATTTTTACCATTTACCATTTTACTTACATATAGCATTTTTGCATAAATTTCACCATTAGATAAAGCTAGATTATAATAATTATTTAAGCTTTTAGTATCTTTAGAATTTATTTTGGAAAATGAAGCAAGTACTTGGAGCATTGTATCTTCAGGAATAGTTGCTTCACTAATAATTGTACAATCAAAAATATCTATTAAATCTAAAACTTGGATGGTTTCAGTTAATCCTTCTTTTTCGAAAGAATGTATCCAATTGTTTTGATCTATATCATTTAAGACTATTCTTCTTACTTTGGCAATCTTATCATCAGAAAAGACTTCATCAAAACCACACTTTTTAAATGATAAATACTTTCCTTTAATATTTCCAGGAGTTTCTTTTAACATATCTAGAATAGTACTACTATAAATATTATCAAATGCATCACTTACTTTAGTTGGTGGTACAGCCACTTCATAAACATCACACAACTTGGAATTTAATGCCACTTTAGTCGTTATAGTATATTTCTTAATTTTGGATACTAAATTGTTTCTAATAAAATCAACAAGTGTTTTAGAGTCTTTTTCGTTTTTCCATGATGAGTTTAAAAAAGAACGACCATTAACTATAACATCACTTTCTAAAGTATCTACTCCAGTTTTAATTTTTTTGGCTTCCCTTAATGAGAATTTAACATTAAGTATTTTATTTTTATTAACTATCGGTAATATTAGCACTATAATCACCTCATAGTCCCATATTATAACCTATTATTTCTTTTTTTTCAAACAAAAAAGTCAGATTGAGCGTCCTAACAAACGATAAAACCAGTCATTTGACTAGGTGGGTGTTCATACGTTATCTTTAGGATCCTTATATAAATATAAGTCTTCAACACCGATAACTGATCAAAACTCCCGTATCGTTATTTTAGTCGGTTTTAAAAGCGTCGGTTTCGCATCTCTCTGACAATTTGATTATATCATAAACTTATTGTGTAGTACAAGTTTTTTCACTAATTTAGGCAATAATTCATACATTATCATAGGTGAATATATATATGTATTTTACAAATAAAAATATGTCAATTTACTATCAAAAGTATGGAAATAAAGAAAAGTCTATTTTAATTTTACCCGGTTGGGGAGATACTAGAAATACTTTTATAAATATGATTAATTATTTTCAAAATGATTATTCAATTTATATTCTTGACTATCCTGGGTTTGGTAATAGTAAATTTCCTAAAAAAGATTTAACTATATATGATTATGCTGAGATAATTAAAGAATTTATAAGAAAGTTTAAAATTACTAATCCAATTATTATTGCACATTCTTTTGGAGGAAGAATAGCTACACTCTTGTCTAGTTACTATAAAATTTCAATTGATAAAATGGTTCTTATCGATATTGCAGGAATAAAACCTAAAAAGACATTAGGTAGATTTTTAAAAGAAAAGTTATATAAAATACTAAAAAAAATTGTAAGTTTTTCTAGAAATAGAGAAAGATATTTGAAAAAACTTTTAAAAATATTTGGTTCAACTGATTATCAAAGTCTTTCCAAGGGAATGCATCAAACATTTAAAAATATTGTTAATGAAGATCTTACTTCCTATTTTAAATATATTTCTTGTGAATGTTTACTTTTATGGGGAGAATTAGATCCTTCTACTCCATTAAAAAATGCAAAAAAAATTAATAAGTTAATAAAGGAGTCAGCACTTATAATTTATCCTAAAGGCAATCATTTTCCGTATTTGCAATATCCAGAATTAACTAATAGAATTATTTATGAATTTTTAAAAGACAGTTAAAAAGAAGACTCTTAAAAACTATTTTTCTAAGATAATTTTCTTAATGTCTTCTTTATCAGTTACTTGTTTAACTACTATTTTTCCATGGTAATGAGGATTTTCTAAGTAAGTATTACTAACCCATACTTTTATTGTATAAGTAACTTTTTCTTTTTCTTTTAAAGCTCCATTTATAATTGGACTTTTATCATCTTGATTAAGAGTCATTGTAGCACCATTATTAACATTATATCTTAAATATGATCTATCTAAGAAGATATCACTACAATTATCAATTTCAATCATTTCCGTATCATCTTCAATTAATACTTGATATTTTCTTTTTTCTTTAGAATCATTAGTAATTGTGACTTTATAAGTTTCTAAAACTTCATTAGAATCACTATAAGTTTTTGCATCTACTAAATCAATTATATTACCAAGGCCTGTTTCTTTTTCTGCAAACTCAATGTATAAGTTACCACTCTTTAGTATGTTATGACTAATGTGTTCTTGAACTGAAGAAAAAATTGTATACGCTATGATAATAAAAATACTTAATATAATTAAAGTTGAAAAAATGGTGTATTTAACTTCATTAGTTTTAATTTTTAAAATTACATTGTTTAATTCATTTTTTGGATATTTTTTTATATCAGCTTGAGTTAATTTTTTCTTTTTCCTTTTTGGCTTCCTTTTCTCTTTACTTGCTGTGACTATTTTCTTTTTAAAAGTACTGTTTACATTTTTTTTATTTTCATGTACTTTAATGTCTGTTTCTTTAATTGTATCTGATTTAGTATCTATGGTTTTAGAAACATTTTTTTCTAAAGTCTTTGTTTTTTTGTTTTTTCCTTCTTTTTCCATGTTATCACCAATCTCTTACTATTATCAAGTATACCATAAGTAAGTGAAAAATAACATAGTACAAAATGAAAAATCGTACCTGTAGTGTCTGTAAAAAAAGATAATACCTTATTTTCCTAAAGTATTATCTTATAATTAGATTTCTAAATTTTAAGTAGTTATTTTATTGAAATTCCTAATTCAGCTAATTGTTTCTCAGAAACTGTATTTGGACATTCACTCATTAAGTCACTAGCACTGGCTGTTTTAGGGAAAGCTATTACATCTCTAATATTATCAGTACCAGTAAGTAGCATTGTTAATCGATCAAGCCCTAAGGCAAGACCTCCATGTGGTGGTGTGCCATATTTTAAGGCTTCTACAAAGAAACCAAATTTATCAGAAATGCTTTCTTCAGTTAATTCTAAAGCCTTAAACATCTTTTCTTGGACATCTTCTCTATGAATACGAATAGAACCACCACCAGCTTCATATCCATTAATAACAATATCATAAGCCTTTGAATAGCAATTACCTTTATCTGTAAGTAGTTTATCAACGTCGCTATCAAGAGGAGCTGTAAATGGATGGTGACAAGCCATATAACGATTTTCTTCTTCACTCCATTCAAATGATGGAAAATCAGTTACCCATAATAATTTATAGTCGTTTTTATCAATTAAATTAAGTTCTCTTGCTAGTTTGCAACGTAGGGCGCCAAGAGAAGCTTTAACTACAGATTTATTATTATCAGCAACTATTAGTACTAGGTCATTTTCTTCAAGATTTAACTTACTCTTTAAGTTGGAAAGTTCTTCTTCAGTAACAACTTTAGCAATGCTTCCTGTTACTTCTTCAGTAATCTTTAAGTAAGCAAGTCCACTTGCTTTATATGTCTTTACAAATTCAGTTAGTTGATCAAGCGTTTTTCTAGAATAGTCACTGGCTTTATTCTTAACAACTAGACAATTAATAATACCAGCATTAGCTATTACATTTTTAAAAACTGTGAACTGCGTATTTTTAAATACATCTGTAATATTATTAATTACTAAATCAAATCTTAAGTCTGGCTTATCTGAACCATACTTATCCATAGCTTCATCATATTTCATTCTTTGAAGTGGCAATTTAATATCTATTCCTTTAACCTCTTTAAAGATGGTTGCAACTAACCTTTCTGTTAACTCCATAACATCGTCTTGATCAACAAAGCTCATTTCTAAGTCTACTTGAGTAAATTCCGGTTGTCTATCAGCACGTAAATCTTCATCTCGAAAGCAACGAGCTATTTGAAAATAACGTTCAATTCCACCAACCATTAAAAGTTGTTTAAATATTTGAGGAGACTGTGGTAGGGCATAAAATTTGCCATTATTTACTCGGCTAGGAACTAAATAATCTCTTGCTCCTTCTGGAGTTGATTTACAAAGAATGGGAGTTTCAACTTCTAGGAAATCTTCTTTATCTAAAAATTTTCTAATGGCCATTGTAATTTTATGACGAACTACTAAGTTATTAGTAACACTTCTTCGTCTAATATCTAAGTAACGATATTTTAATCTTGTGTCTTCTAAGGCTGTTGTATCATCACTAATTTCAAATGGAATATCTTTACTAGAATTTAGTAAATCTAATTTCGTTACTTCTACTTCAATATCTCCTGTTGGAATATTAGGATTTTTACTTTCTCTTTCAGATACTTTCCCTACTACTTTTAAAACAGATTCGCTCTTTAGGGAAGCAGCTAATGAATAAAATTCATTGTTATCACGAATTACAAGTTGAACTATTCCACTACGATCACGTAAATCGATGAAAACAACTCCACCTAAATCACGTTTCTTTTGTACCCATCCGTATAAAGTAACTTCTTCTCCAACATCTTCTATACGTAAACTATTATTCTTTATCTTTTTCATTTTTATCTTCCTTTCTATGGGTTTAATCTATTTGGTTTTTAATTATACCATTTCATTTACTAATTATTTATCATGACAATGACAATCGTCTCCACAATGGCAGTCATCAACACAATGGCAATCGTCTCCACAATGACATCCATCTTCACATTCACAATCATCGTCACAGCAACAATCGTCATCTTCCATAGTATTTAATTTTTCATCTAAATAATAAATTAAAGCATCTAAACTAATTATTTCTTCTTCTTTGGTTTTATTATTTTTAACTTTTACTTCATTATTATTTAAATCCTCACTATTTAAGACACATGTAAATTTAGCTTTCAATCTATCTGCTTGTTTAAATTGAGCTTTTAATCCTCGTCCAGTATATTCTGTATCAACTATAAAGCCAGCTAATCTTAACTCTTGAGCTAAATAGGCCGCATATTTCTTTTCATCTTCATTTACATACATTAAGAATAAATCTATTTCATCGATGATTGGTAATTTAACTTTTTCAAGTTCTAGAGCCATTACTATTCTTCCTAGGCCTGATGCAAAACCAATACATGGTGTTTCTGGTCCACCTAATTGACTACAAAGTCCATTATAACGACCTCCGCCACCTAGAACATTATTTGAGCCAAATCCTTCAACTTTAGCTTCTACTTCAAATACTGTGTGATTATAGTAATCAAGTCCACGGACAATGTTAGGATTAATCTCATATTTAATACCCATTATGTCTAAGTAATCTTGAACTTTTTCAAATCTATCGCGACTTGCTTCATTTAAATAATCAAGTGTCTTAGGAGCAGCTTTTAATATTTTATTATCACAATCTACTTTACAATCTAGAATTCGAAGAGGATTCTTTTCTAGTCTTACTTGGCAATCTTCGCATAATTCATTAATATGTGGCCTAAAATAATTAACTAAAGCTTCACGATAATTATCGCGAGATTCTTTATCACCTAAAGAATTGATATTTACTTTTATTTCCTTTAGACCTAGCATTTTATAAATATTAACAGCTAAGGAAATAACTTCAGCATCAGTTAATGGATCATCACTTCCAAGAACTTCCATTCCAAATTGGGTCAATTCTCTATCTCTTCCAGATTGTGGTCTTTCATAACGATACATTGTGCCATTATAATAAACTTTTACTGGTTGATTGGGATCACCATACATTTTATTTTCAATATAACTTCTAACTACACCAGCTGTTCCTTCAGGTCTAAGGGTAATATTTCTTCCTCCACGATCAACGAAGTCATATGTTTCTTTGGAAACTATATCTGTTCCTTCACCAATTCCTCTATGAAATAGTTCTGTTGCTTCAAATAATGGTGTACGTATATAAGTATAATTATACTTTTCCATTGTTGCATCAATGACACTTTCTACATATTTCCATATTTTAGCTTCTCTACCATAGATATCATTACAACCTTTTTGTTTTTGTATCATAATCATCTCTCCTTTTTTTAAAATAAAAAGATGCCACCCTAAGGATGAATTTCTTCATGGTGCCACCTTATTTTTTTACTCTTAATACTTATATCGTAGTTACACGCTTCCCTTTTATAGGATGTCTTCAATTTTCAGCAATGAATATTTTCACCAACCATATTCTCTCTTTAAATGCTTAATAAATCTACTCTTTCCCAAGAAGATATCAATATTATAACATAAATAATTTAAATTAAAAGTGAATTTTAAAAATATTTTTTTAATGTTTTAGTTAGACTTTTGCTTGCTCTATTAGGATTAAATCCAATATTCTCTAATTGCTCAGGTGAAAAAGTACTTGCTCTTATTCTTAAGAAGTCTTCTAGTGAAAGATTCCCATTACTCATCATATTCGTAAGTAATAATCCATAGGCATAATCGATTTCTAATCTACCAGATAAACTTTCAAGTGGCGGAATATCATAAGAAAATTCTCTTTCTAATTTTATTTCACTACTTTTTAGTATTTCATAAATTAGTTTTTGGTAATTATCATCACTAATAGATGTCAAAAATAACGATTTTTGTAAGTCAAGATAGGCTTCATTGAGATAAGCAGCTAAATTGTATAGAGCCTCTTCTTTTCTTATATTATTAGAAATTAGAAATTCTAGAAATGCTTGTTCAAAGTAAGTTGAAATTACTTCTGAAAATGTTCCTTGAGAAAGATTAAATTGTCCTTTAGTTGAGAATCTTTGTCCACATTCTACAAAATCATAAACATGACCTAACTCATGAGCAAATGTAGTTAAAATATTAATATCCTGTAGTTCTCTTTGGATAAATACATTGCCAATATTTTGAACAAAGTTATAAGATGTTGCTCCAAATGTTTCATAATAATAATCAATATCTGAAAATAAAAATATTCGTCTATTTTTTATTAAATTTTCAAGAACTGGTATGGCAGAGGAAAATTTTTCTTCTAAGAAAGAAAAGATTACCTTTTCTGCATCAAGGTTAGAATCATTTTCTGGAAGAGATTCTTCGTCACTAATATTAAATTGCTGGAACAAATTTTTCATTCTTCCATTGTTTCTTAGAGCATTAAGAAAAACTTTTCGATGATATTTTTTATTATTAAGAAAAGAAATTTTATATTGATCTATAAGTTCTAAATATAAATAATCCATCTGTTCTGCATAAGCATTAGGCTCTCTTTTTAACTTTATACCAGTTAATGCGGTATATAAGTAATAAAATGTATCTAATAATGCGTTTTTAATAAAGAAATCAAACACTTCGTCATCTATATTAGTACTTAGGAACTCTAAATCTTTAATTTGACTTTCAATATTTCTATAATCACTATTTAAACTTATCATTAAATCCCCCTTGCGATAAGCTATCTTTCTAACCAAATAGTTGTTGGACCAATATTATTAAGCATTACATTCATATCAGCACCAAACTCTCCGGTTTCTACTTCAATGTATTTGCGTAGTTCTTCATTAAACATATCATATAATTTAGTTGCTTCTTCATTTTTCATAGCAGCAATATAACTGGGCCTATTTCCTTTATCACAGTTAGCATATAGAGTAAATTGAGAAATTGATAGAATGTTTCCTCCAAAATCTAAAATACTCTTATTCATTACACCGGCTTCATCTGGAAATATTCGAAGATTAACTACTTTTCTAGCTAAATATTCAATCTTCTCTTTATTATCTCCTTCAGTAAAGCCGACTAATAATACTAATCCTTGGTCAATTTTACCAACAACTTTATTAGAAATTGTAACAGATGCATTACCACTTCTTTGTACTAAAACTCTCATCGAATTATCCTTTCTACTTTATCTACGTATGCATTTTTATTTATTGCAGTAAATAGCTTATTAAGTTGTTCGATACCAGTAACATAACAACTAATTTCATAAATAGCATTATCTCCTCTAGTAATTGTTTTAATTTCATCAACACTCACATTAAGCATAGATATTGATTGCATTAATCCTAACATATTATTATCAGAACTATTTGTATATACTAATATGGAAGTAAAATAACGCTTATTAGAATTAGAATTCCAAGTGACTTCAAGAGTTCTATCTTCTAACATTGATAAATTATGGCAATTAATTCTATGAACACTGATACCATTTCCTTTAGTAATATAGCCAACAATTTCATCACCATAAACTGGATTACAACAATTAGCTAAGTTAACTTTTACTTTATCAATACCATTAACAATAATATCAGCATCAGTACTACTAGAAGTAATTTTTATATTTTTAGGTTGTGCTATCTCTTCGGGTTTATCAATAAAATTAATTATTGCGTTAATAGCAATACGCCCATTACCAGCTACTAAATAAATATCTTCTAAGTCTTCAAGTTTAAAGTTTTCACATATTTGTTTAATATTATCATCACTAAAAAATTCACTGAAAACAATTTTTCTTTTTCTTAGTTCTTTTTCTAAATTGTATTTACCACGTTCAATATAGATTTCACGTTCATTTTTAGTAAAGAAGCTACGAATCTTATTCTTTGTCTGAGTGGCTTTAACCATATTAATCCACTCTTTAGATGGAGTTGAATTTTTATTAGTATTAATTTTAACTATATCGTTATCTTTAAGTTCATAATTTAGAGGAACAATATTATTATTAACAATCGCACCAACGGTTGTTTCTCCAACTTTTGTATGGATTTTATAAGCAAAGTCAAGTGGCGTAGCTCCTTTAGGTAATTCAATTACATCGCCTTTAGGAGTAAAAACATAGATATTGTTATTTAAAACTTCATCTTTTACACTGTTAACAAACTCTTCACTACTCATTTTTTCTTTGCTTAGATCGATAATTGATTTAAAGAATTGGAGTTTTTGTTCAGTGGTTGTCTGTAAATTAGCAGTTGCCTTTGAACCACCATTTTCTTTATAAGCCCAGTGTGATGCTATACCATTTTCAGCCACTTCATCCATATCATGTGTACGTATTTGAATTTCAAATAAATAACCATCAATGCCAAATACTGTTGTATGTAGAGATTGATACATATTAGGTTTTGGCATAGCAATATAGTCTTTAAACCTTTTTGGAAGAGGTCTAAATTTTGAATGAATAATACCAAGAGCTAAGTAACATTCTTGTTCAGTATTAACTAAAATTCTAAGCGCTAATAAATCGTATATGTCACTAAATTTTTTCCCTTTATCAAGTTTATTATAAATACTATAAATACTTTTAGCTCGTCCTTTAATTTCATGATTAATATGATACTCATTAAGCAAATTGCTTACTTCTGTTTGCATATCATAGACTGTTTTATCACGTTCTAATTTTGTCTTGTTTAGTTTTTCAGCTATATCATAAAAAACATCGGGTTTTAGATAACGAAGTGATAAATCTTCTAATTCACTTTTAATTTTATGAATACCTAAATGGTGAGCTATCGGAGCTAAAATTTCTAGTGCTTCTCGAGCTTTAACTTTTTGACGATCTTCTGGTAGGGCCCATAAAGTTCTCATGTTATGAAGTCTATCAGCAAGTTTAATAATAATTACACGAACATCTTCACTCATTCCAACTATTATTTTTTTATAATAGTCAATTAAATACTCATTTTCAGTAGAAAAATGAATTTTACTAAGTTTGGTTACCCCTTGAACTAGTTTGGTAATTTCATGACTGAATTCTTCTTCCATTTCTTCGGCTGTACAGTCACAATCTTCTAAGACATCATGTAAAAAGCCAGCAGAGATTGTTTCATAATCAGCATAGATAGTTGTCAAAATTGCAGCAACATGCATAGGATGAATTATATAAGGCTCACCACTTTTACGAAATTGTCCACTATGCTTAAGAGAAGCAAACTCATAGGCTTTAGTAATTACCTCAATTTGCTTCTCATCTTCTATATATACTCTAATTTTTTCTAAAATATCTTCAAATTTGATATTATCTTTACTTTTTGTCACGCAGGATCCCTCCTCTCGTTAGCAATTAATCCCCTTAATCTTTTTTTCAGTAAATTCATCAGTATAGGTTTTCTTATTCTTTTTCTTTTTACCTAAATTTCTTTTTTCAATTGCTACAAAAATAGCAACGGCAATAAAGATAGATGAATATGTACCAGCAATTAAACCAAATATCATTGCTATATTAAATGTAAATATTTCTTTTGATCCTAAGAATATAATGGCTATTACTGGTATTAATGTTGTTAGTGAAGTATATAGTGAACGAGTAAATGTCTGTTGAATACTTCTATTTGCTAGCTCTTGTAATTTTTCTTTTGTTAACTTATCTTCTTTAGCCGCATTTTCTCTAATTCTATCGAATATAACGATTGTATCATTTATTGAATATCCAATGATTGCTAGTAAGGCAGCAATAAACATTGATGATACTTCTAATCTTAAGATACCAAATAATGCAATCATAATAGCAATATCATGTATTAATGTAATAACACCAGCAACGGCATAACTAAATTTAAATCGAACTGATACATATAAAATAATACCAATTAGAGCAACAAATACTGAAATAATGGCATTCTTGACTAATTCCTTTTTAACTACATTAGAAACTACGCCAATATTTACTTTAGCATCATATTTATCTTCAAAATAAGTATTAGTAGTTTTTACAGTTTCTCCGTCTAGGGCATCATCAATTCTAATAACAGCCTCTGTTTCAGTAATTTCAAGATTTGAAGCTTTAAGTTTAAGCTCATTTAAATCCTTTTTTAATTCTTTTTCAGTTAACTTTTCTTCAGTTGTAATAGTAATATCTGTACCAGCTTTATAATCAATACCTAGATTAAGTCCTTTTACGGCAATTAAAGCAGTTCCAACTAAGATAATTGTTACTGAGAATGCTGATAATAATTTTTGGTATTTTAAGAAATCAACTTTAACAAATGGTGTTTTCTTAACTTGTTCATTTTTTGAAACATTTGGAATATCAGTTTTTTTAACACCAATAAATAAATTAGTCTTATTGTTAAAGAAATCAGTCTTAACAAATAGTTTCATTAACCATCCAGTTATTAATACCATTGTAAACATTGTAACAACTACAGTGATAATTGTCATAGTAGCAAATCCTTTAATTGAAGATTCTCCAAATATAAACATTATAATTGCTACTAAAAGTGTTGTAAGGTTTGAATCTAGAATGGCACTAAAACTACTCTTAGATCCTTCTTTGAATGCTAGTGGTAAGTTCTTACCTTTGTATAATTCATCTTTAATTCTAGAAAATGTAATAACGTTTGAATCAACTGCCATTCCAATTCCAAGTACTAAAGCAGCAATTCCAGGTAAAGTTAATACTCCACCAACTACCCAAAATACTAAAAATACTAAGAATGTATATAAAATAATTGATATTGTGGAAATAACTCCAGCAAAATGGAAAATTAATATTAATACTAATCCAATACAAGCTATACCTACTATTCCAGCAATAAGTGTCTTAGTTAAAGTTTCATCTCCAAATGAAGCCCCAACAGTTTTTGATGATAATTCCGTTAATTTGCTTGGAAGTGATCCACTATTAATTAAATCCACTAAGTTACTAACTTCTTCGCTAGTAAAGTTCCCTTGAATAATAACATCACTTGCAAATCCTTGAGAAACTGTTGCTGCACTCAAACAATTGCTTTCACTAGTTCCACAAAGGGTTCCTTCTTTTTCATAGCTATCAGTCATTTCATTGTAATCTAACCAAATAACAATCATGTTCTTGTCATAATCTTTAACAGTATTTGTTACTTCATAGAATTTATCTTTATCTTTTACTGATAATAATACGGCAGGATTACCAGCTGAGTCTTGGCTGATTTTAGCGCCTCCAGCTTTTAAGACGTCGCTTGTCATTAATAATTTATCTTCTGTGTCTCTAAAAGATAATGTTGCCACTGTAGACAACTGACTACGTGCTTGTTCTGGGTTACTAACACCAGCTAGTTTTACTCTTATTTTATCGTTTCCTTCTAGAATAATTTCTGGTTCACTAACTCCTAAACTATCAATTCTTTTACTTAATGTTTTATAAGTTGCCATTAATTTATCTTTAGTCATATTAGATCCATCAATAGATTCTACTTTATAAAGTATTTCAAATCCTCCTTGTAAATCTAAACCAAATTTTAAGTTGCCAAATAATGGTACAAATAAAAATCCTACTACTGAAATTAGTAAAATTAAAATAATTGTAGTAAATATTACTTTAATTTTTTTATTTCCTTTATTTTTCCTTTCCATGTCACTCACCTCATAAAATTTCTAAATCTTTATCAAAATAATGTGTTCTTTCAGTACTTTCTAGTTTCTTTTTCAAGTAAGTATCAATATCTTTATTTTCTGCCTTTAAAATATCATTTACGATGTCACAAAGCATTAAATTTTTCGATTTAATCCACTTTTCTTGAATTAGATAATTCCATATATCAATTTCCTTAATATATGGATAGTTACTGCGATCAAGCTCTGCCTTCTTGGCACGTAGGGCTGGACCAACTCTTTTATATAGTTCTTCTTTATTTGAAAATCCATAATTCATCCTAAAGACCACATCCTCGACAACTAATCTTATTATAGCGAACAATTAGTAAAAATTAAAGTAAAATAACAAATTTTGTTAATTAATGCCAAAGAAAAACCGTTTTTCACGGTCTTTTTAATCATCTTTCTTAGCTCTAGGAAAACTATGATAATAAACTTCTTTTAGGCGTTCAGTTGATACATGAGTATATATTTGAGTAGCACTGATACTTTCATGACCTAGTAACTTTTGAACCGTCAGCAAATCACACCCTTCATTTAATAAATGCGTTGCAAATGAATGGCGCAAAACATGGGGAGAAATTGATTTGTTTAGACTAGTCTTTTTAATAATTTGATCTAAGATAAATCTAACTCCACGTTCTGTTATTTGTTCTCCATTACTGTTTAAAAATAAATATGTTGTGTTATTTTTATTAAGTCTGTTATACCCATCATGTAAATATAAGTGCAAAACTTCATCACAATATTCACCATAGATAACTTCTCTTTCTTTATTGCCTTTTCCAAGCACTAAAATTAGCTTTCTTGATAAATCAATATTGCTTGTCTTTAAACTAACTAACTCTCCTACTCGAAGACCGGTTGCATAAAGCATTTCTAAAATTAGACGATTCCTTTGTCCTAATGGCGTTCTCATGTCTGGAACCTTAAATAATTCTTCTAATTCATTATATTCAAAATAGCGTGGTAATTTTTTTTCTTTTTTTAAGCCAGATAATAATAAAAAGGCATTATTTTCAACAATTTCTTCAGAAGCTAGAAAATTATAAAATCCCCTAAGGGCACTAAGTTTCCTATCAATAGAAGAATTATTATCATTCATTTCTTCTTTTAAATACATTAAGTAAAATCTTAAGTCACTATATTCGACTTTATTATATTTAAGTCCTTCTCGATTCAAATATTCAAAGTATTCTAAAATATCACTATTATAACTATCGATTGTATAGTCTGAGTAATTTTTTTCATATCGTAGATAATCTTTATATTTTTTTAATTGTTCAATCATCTTTTTCTTGGACCCTTTTTGTCATTAAAATTCTCAGTTTGGTTTGAAAATATAATTCCAATTGATTCTAAACCATCAGAACTATGGGAAAAAATTTCATCGAAATCAAATTGACTATACACTTGATCAAAATCGATATTTCCATTTTCATCACGCATACCATCAATTGTTTCTAAAGCGGTGCTTTCATAAGGTCTTCTTTTTAGCTCATCTGCTTTTTTCATTTCACTATAGGCAGCTTTTTTTTCTTCACGATATTCTTTATTTTTAGCGGCTCGTTCTTTTCTTTCATTTTTTTGTTTTTGGAGATAGTCTTGCTCCCAAATTACAAAAGCTCTTAGGGTTCGATAGTTCATACAATAGCCAAAAAAATTTTCAAAGTGATTATTAGCACTGATTTCATCTTTTTTAGTTACGCTTTCATTATAGTTATCAAGAATGCTACGAACATGTGGTGGTAAAATACTAAAGTTTCTAATTGAAGGTCCAGATTTTTTATCAGTAGCATATTTAGCTAGTTTTTCAACGTATTCTCGTAACTCATCTGTCCTATCTAAATATAATGGTAATTCTTTATTTCTCTTACTGCGGATTACATTTGCACATTTTTTTAATAAAGGGCTATCATAAATTACACGGTATTTACCTATATTATCACTTTTACTAGCTATAATAAGGGTACCTGGAGTATCAGCTAAATATTGAAAATCAGGATATTTACGAAATTCTTTACGTAAATCATCTAAGTCTTTGTAACCACATGTCAAGCTATCTATCTCATCTAAATTAAAGTCTAGTTTATGTATTCCATCAATTTTCAAAGTTATTGGAAAAACATCTTTTGAATCGCCGATTGCCATTTGCCCATAACGATTATTGTCAGCTCTTCTATAATAGTATCTTTCAATATCACAATGACTTGCTAACCACAAATTATAACCCATATTATTACATCTCCTTAAAGGTAAAAATATTTACACTTTAATTCTAACTGAAACAATGATATTCGTCAATAGAAGTGTCCTGTAAACAAAAGAGAAGTATTTCTACTTCTCATAAGCACATTCTGAACATTTAACTTTTCCATTTTTCTCAACTAAAACCTTACCACATTCTGGGCAAAATTCACCAGTTGGTTTATCCCATAAAGCAAATTTACATTTTGGATAATTGTTACATCCATAGAAAGTTTTACCTTTACGTGTAGATTTTTCTATTATCTTTCCAGCACAGTTTGGGCAATCCATAATTTCTGTTACGACTGGGTCTTCTTTTTTTACATACTTACATTCTGGATAGTTTGAACAAGCTACAAATTCGCCATAGCGACCTTTTCTAACAACTAAAGGATTACCACACTCTGGACAAACTTCTCCAGTTTGAGTAGGTGCTTTCTTTTCCATATCGGTAAAGGCATCTTTTACACGTGGTTCAAATAATTTGTAAAAATCACTTAATACCTCGTTCCAAACAAGTTTTCCCTCAGCTATCTCATCTAAGTCTGTTTCCATCTCTCTAGTATATTCTACGTTAATTAAATCACTAAAAAATTCTTGTAATTTGTCAGTAGTCTCAAACCCTATTTCTGTTGGTTTAAATTTCTTATCGTCTAGTTCAACATACTTTCGTTCTTTTATAGTATCAATCGTTTTAGCATAGGTAGATGGTCTACCAATCCCTAACTCTTCCATTTCTTTAATTAATTTTGCTTCAGTATATCTAGCAGGAGGATTTGTAAAATGTTGTTCTGAGGTAACATCTTTTGTTATTTGCTCTTCTCCTTTTGTAAATTCTGGCAAAATTTTATCTTCACTAGTTTCATAATCTCTATATACTTTTAGATAGCCATCAAAAATTAATATTTGGCCAGTAGTCTTAAACTTGTAATTATTATTATCAAATATAATGGTTGTTTGATTTATACTGGCATCAGCCATTAAAGAGGAAATTGCTCTTTTATAGATCAAACTATATAATTTAAATTCATCATTTGATAGATATTGTTTTATCTTAGTAGGTTCTCTTAAGATACTTGTTGGCCTAATAGCTTCATGGGCATCCTGGACATTTTCTACTTTTTTTGAAGACTTTACATAGCCAACATAATTCTTTCCATAATTTTCTTCAATATATTTCATGGCAGGTCTTATAAAGTCATCAGATAGACGGATTGAATCTGTTCTCATGTAAGAAATAAGTCCAACTGTTTCACTTTCTAAGTCAATACCTTCATATAACTTTTGAGCTATACTCATAGTTTTTTTTGCAGAGAATCCTAGTTTGGTTGAGGCTTCTTGTTGCAATGTTGAAGTAATAAATGGAGGCTTGCTCTTCTTATTTTTTGCTTTCTTGTCAATGTTTTCAACAGTGTAGGTATCACCTATTTCCTGAAGTACTTTGTCAGCATCGTCTTTACATTTTAGTTCAATATCATCTTCTTTATACTTAAATAGTGAAGCTTCATATTCTTTAAACTTTGCAGTAATTGTCCAATATTCTTCAGGAACAAAAGCCATTATTTCTCTTTCACGATCGACTATTAATTTTAAAGCAACGCTTTGGACTCTTCCTGCACTTTTAGCTCCTATTTTACTCTGTAATAGTTTAGATAATCTAAAGCCAATAATTCGATCAAGGATTCTTCTAGTTTCTTGACTATGCACTAAATCATCATTGATAACGGTCGGATTATTGATTGCCTCTATTACTTTATCTTTTGTTATTTCATTAAATAAGACACGCTTATAATTTTTATCTTTAATACCTAAAGCATCTTTTAAGTGCCAAGCGATTGCTTCTCCTTCGCGATCAGGGTCGCTTGCAAGATAAACAAAGTCGCTTTCTTTAACGTCTTTCTTTAATTCTTTAATAATATTTCCTTTACCTTTAATAGGAACATAATTAGGTATAAATCCACCCTCTATATTAACACCTAGGCCATACTGACCAGTAGTAGATAAATCTCTAATATGCCCTTTAGATGAAACTACTTTATAATCTTTACCCAAGTATTTTTCAATTGTCTTACTCTTACTAGGGCTTTCCACTATAACTAAATTTTTGGACATAATACCACTCCCTTATTAACTTATACATATTATCATAAAATTTGTCAACAAATACCTTTATTTAATATAATACGAAATAAGTAAAATTATCCCTACTATTTTAGTGATTATTTTTTAAAAATTATATAAAAAGTTTATATATAAACATTAGAATTTATATAATTATATTTGCTAATCACAACATATTGCATAGTACTTTATTAACAAATAGCTCTTTACTATTGTTTTCAACTTTTATAATTTTACTTATTCTTTATTACCTTTAGAATTATTATTGTTTTTTTGTTTTACTACTACTTTAATAATATGTTAGTTAGTTTTGCTACTATGTTGTTCTATGTACTCTTTTACTGGGCCATAGCTTCGTCTATGTTCATTTAAGATTCCATATTTTTCAATAGCCTCTAAGTGTTTTTTTGTTGGATATCCTTTATTTTTTTTAAACTCATACATTGGATACTTTTTGTCAAGTTCATATAACATTCTATCTCTTGTAACTTTAGCAATTACGCTAGCAGCACTAATAGTGATACTTTTTAAATCACCTTTAATTATCGATGTAGTTGGAATGTCTAATTTTAAAGGCATAGCATCAATTAAAGCATGTTCAATCATGACACTTTTTAGGCATTCATTAATTGCTTCTTTCATTGCTAGTTTAGTAGCTTCATATATATTAACGTCATCTATTTTTTTCTCATCAATAATTCCAATACCAATTCCTAGGGCTTGTTTTTTTATCTCTTCAAAATAAAAATCACGTTTTTTTTCGGTTAGTTTTTTTGAATCAGTTAGGCCATCTAAACTAAACTTTTCGGGCAAAACAACACAAGCTGCTACTACAGGGCCAACTAATGGTCCTCTTCCAACTTCGTCTACTCCTGCAATAAAATTAATTCCACTATCTCTTAATTTCCTTTCATATTCATAATTATCAATATTTTCCATTTTATACACACTCCATGTTTATCTTATCATAGAAGGTGAACAAATAAAAATAAAATTTACGAAGTAAAACGTAAACCTTATTCTTATCTATCGAAAGTAACTGGTCCAAAATAACCATTTTTTAAATCCTTGACTATGATATTAGATACTTTTTCATAATCTGCTACACCACCACGGCTTAATGCTCCTCTTTTTGATGCAATAATGTCGTAGGCTTCAATTAAGTTATCATCAAGTTCTTTTATTCCATATCTTTCTTCTAACTTTTTAGGATATAACTCATGCATCTTCCTTAATATAAAAGTGGCTATATCATCAATATTTAAAATTTCTTCTTTAATTGATGAGAAGCATGCCAAAATATGTGCAGCATTTTGATCTTCTAATTTTGGCCATAGTATACCAGGAGAATCAAGTAACTCAATATTCTTATTAATTCTAATCCAACTAAGATTTTTGGTAAATCCGGGGGTATTTCCAACTCCAGCAACTTTCTTTCCAACTAATCTATTAATAAGTGTAGATTTTCCAACGTTTGGAATTCCAATTACTAAAACTCGTCCTGCTCTTGGATTCATTCCCTTTTCTTTTCTCTTGGCATTAATTTCTTGCATTATATCATTGGTAATATCAAGTACTTTCTTTATATTTCCATTCATTAAATCTAGCGGGACCACTTTATATCCTTGCTTTTCATAATACTTAATAAATTTTTCTGTTGCCTTTATATCACACAAATCATATTTTGTCATTATTAATATTCTAGGCTTATCTTTAATAAGATTGTCTATATCTGCAATCTTAGAAGATAGAGGCATTCTAGCATCAATTACTTCATAAACAATATCTATTAAATTTAATTTTTCGCTAATCTCTCGTTTGGTTTTTGCCATGTGACCGGGGTACCAGTTGATACCAATTTTATTAACCCCCTCTTTTTTATTATCATTTGACATACAAATCACTTCCTTGCATAAAATCTATTTCATTATATCATACTTTTTAACCAAAAGAAAAAGTAGACATTAATCTACTCTATAAATTGTAAT
>CALVRD010000015.1 GCA_944358435.1 uncultured Bacilli bacterium
TAAAAAGATAGCTTATTTTTTTTAAAAAGGAGATTTAATTACCAAAGACATTAATATAACAATAAAATTTAAGTTTTCTAAAAAATAAGTTTAGAATTTCTAAAAAATAAGTTATACTATAGGTAATAGTAACAATAGTAGTATTAATAATGGGTAATAACTATATTAATACCTATCATTATATATTACAAAAAGGAGATTAAATATGGAGCATTATGACTATATAAACAGTGTTGAGACGTTAGAAAAAGCCTTTTTAAATCTAAGAAGAGCCAGTGAAGAATATTCGCATTTCTCAGAAGAGCAAGTTGATGAAATCTTTAAATGTGCCGCTATAGCTGCTGGTAAAGCTCGAATAGTTCTGGCTAAATTAGCTGTAGAAGAAACAGGTATGGGAGTAGTAGAAGACAAAATAATCAAAAATCAATATGCGTCTGAATATATCTATAATGCCTATAGAAACGTTAAAACTTGTGGTGTGATTGAGGAAGACAAAAACTTTGGTATTAAAAAAATAGCTGAACCAATTGGAATTATAACGGCAGTAATTCCAACTACTAATCCAACTTCAACTGCTATTTTTAAAACACTTTTAGCCTTAAAAACTAGAAATGCTATTATTATTAGCCCTCATCCCAGAGCCAAAAAGTCAACCATAGCCGCTGCTAAAATAGTTTTAGAAGCAGCCATAAAAGCTGGGGCACCAAAAAATATTGTTTCTTGGATTGATGAACCTTCGCTTGAACTAACCAATTTAGCAATGCAAAAAGCTGACACGATTCTAGCAACTGGTGGAACTAGTATGGTAAATGCCGCATACTCTAGTGGCAAGCCTGCTATAGGAGTAGGTGCTGGGAATACCCCCGCTGTAATTGATGAGTCCGCCGATATTGTTTTAGCCGTAAACTCAATTATTCATTCCAAAACTTTTGATAATGGAATGATTTGTGCCTCTGAACAATCGGTAATTGTTTCTGAAAAAATTTATAATAAAGTAAAAGCTGAATTTCAAAGAAGAGGATGCTATATTTTAACTCCTAAAGAAACTGATAAATTACGAAAAGTAATTTTAATAAATGGTGCTTTAAACGCTAAAATAGTAGGACAACCCGCTACAAAAATTGCCAATATGGCCAATATAAAAGTACCAAAAGAGACAAAAATATTAATTGGAGAAGTTGAAAGTGTTGACTTATCTGAAGAATTTGCGCATGAAAAACTATCTCCAGTACTAGCAATGTATAAAGCAAAAAACTTTGATGAGGCCACCGAAAAAGCTCATAGATTAATATTAGATGGTGGCTTAGGACACACCTCATCACTATATATAAATGCAATTACAGAAGAAGAAAAAATAAATAAATTTGCAAGTAAAATGAAAACATGCCGTGTTCTAATAAATACTCCGTCATCCCAAGGCGGAATAGGAGATATTTATAATTTTAAACTAACACCATCACTTACACTTGGATGTGGTTCTTGGGGTGGAAATTCCGTTTCTGAAAATGTCGGAGTAAAACATTTATTAAATATTAAAACAATAGCAGAAAGGAGAGAAAATATGCTTTGGTTTAGAACTCCAGAAAAAGTTTATATCAAAAGAGGTTGCTTGCCTGTCGCCTTAGATGAATTAAAAACAGTTATGAATAAAAAGCGTGCCTTTATTGTAACTGATAAATTTTTATATGAAAACGGCTATACAAAAGATATAACAAGTAAGTTAGATGAACTAGGAATTGTTCATGAAACATTTTTTAATGTTGAGCCTGATCCAAGCCTTGCTTGTATAAAAGAAGGATCAAAGCAAATGTGCGTCTTTAAACCAGACTGCATTATTTCAGTAGGTGGTGGCTCTGCCATGGATGCTGGAAAAATAATGTGGGTACTATATGAGCATCCTAAAGTTGACTTTATGGATATGGCTATGAGATTTATGGATATTAGAAAAAGAGTATATACCTTCCCTAAAATGGGAGAAAAAGCCTATTTTATTGCTGTTCCAACATCAGCTGGTACTGGTTCTGAAGTAACACCATTTGCCGTAATAACCGATGAAAAAACAGGTATAAAATATCCACTAGCTGATTATGAATTATTACCAAAAATGGCAATTGTCGATGCCAACTTAATGATGAATGCTCCAAAAAGCTTAACAGCAGCATCCGGAATTGATGCCCTAACACATGCTTTAGAAGCCATTGCTTCTATGATGGCAACAGAATATACTGATGCTCTATCAAAAGAGGCAATTAAAAATATTTTTAAATATTTACCACGTGCCTATAATTTAGGTGCGAATGATCCTGAAGCTAGAGAAAAAATGGCTAACGCCGCTACTATGGCTGGAATGGCTTTTGCCAATGCTTTCCTAGGCGTCTGTCACTCAATGGCCCATAAACTAGGAGCTATGCATCACATACCACATGGTATTGCCAATGCTTTAATGATTGAAGAAGTAATGATATTTAATAGTGAAGAAGTACCTCCTAAAATGGGAACATTTCCACAATATGATCATCCAAAGACTCTAAGAAAATATGCTGAAGTAGCTGAGTTCTTAGGAATAACCGGTAAAAATGATATTGATAAAGTAGATAAACTAATTGATAAGATCAGTAAATTAAAACAAGAGATAGGTATTAAAAAAACAATTAAAAACTATGGAATTAGTGAAAAAGATTTCTTAGACACATTAGATAAAATGTCTGAACAAGCATTTGATGATCAATGTACAAGTAGTAATCCAAGATATCCATTAATTAGTGAAATAAAAGATATGTACTTAAATGCTTACTACGGAGGTAAAAAATAATGGAATACAAATTAAACACTAAAATAGCTGTAAGAAAAAACAAAGATGTCTTTAAAGAAGATGGTAAAACAATCAAATTATTTATCCCTGGTTATCAGAAAAGTGATATTTTAAATGAAGCTCTAAATCAAGCTAGAGTAGAAGAAGGAACCGATTTATATATACCTAAGTTATTAGAAGTAAAAACAATTGGAAATCGTTGGGCCCTAGTTTCTCAATATATTGAAGGCATAACTTTAGAAGAATTAATGGAAAAGTATCCTAAAAGGATTTCTGAATACTTAGAAAAATTTGTTGATATTCAATTAACTATTCATTCTAAACAAGTACCTTTATTAAATAGATTAAAAGATAAATTTAAGCGTAAACTAGTTAATGCAACTAATATTAATGAAAATACAAAATATGAATTATTACAAAGATTAGAAGGAATGCCTAATCATACTAAACTATGTCATGGTGATTATACTCCAAGTAATGTTATAATTACTGAAAATGGCGATTATTATGTAATTGATTGGGCCCATGCTACACAAGGTAATGCTTCAGCAGACTGTGCTAGGACTTTTTTAACTTTTTCAATGCATTGCAAATCTGATATTGCTGAAAAATATTTAGATTTATTTTCTAAAAAGAGTGGTATTGGAAAAGACAATATCCAAAGATGGATTCCAATAGTTGCCGCAACACAAATGACAAAAAATATTGCAGAAGAACAAGAATTTTTAAGTAAATGGATTGATATAGTTGATTATGAATAAAAAATAGTAGGGTGAAGAAAACTATGATAAAAATAAAAAATGTAACTAAAACTTATAATAATAATATTAAAGCAGTAGATGATTTAAACTTTGAAGTAAATAATGGTGAAATAGTCGGCTTTATTGGTCCAAATGGAGCTGGAAAAACGACTACTTTAAAAATGCTAACTGGTATACTTGAACCAGATAATGGCGAAATCTTTATTAATGATTACAGTATTTTAAAAGAACCTTTAAAGGCAAAGCAAGAAATCGGTTACATAGCTGATAGCCCAGATATGTTTCTTCGTCTAACAGGAATTGAATTTATTAATTTAATTGCTGACATATATAAAGTTCCAACTAAAATTCGAAGAAAAAGGATAGAAGAACTTTCAAAACGATTTGAATTAGAAAACGTTTTAGGAGAAAAGATGCAAAGCTATTCTCATGGAATGCGTCAAAAGATGATGGTAATGGCTGCTCTTATCCATAATCCATCTGTCTGGATCTTAGATGAACCATTAATTGGTCTTGATCCAAAATCAGCCTTTGCTTTAAAGAAAATGATGCGTGAACATGCTGATGCTGGTAATTCTGTATTATTTTCAACTCACGTACTTGAAATAGCCGAAAAATTATGTGACAATATAATTATAATTAATCACGGTAAGACCTGCTTTTACGGCACAATAGACGAGTTAAAGAAAAAATATAAAAAAGATGATTTGGAAAAAATCTTTTTGGAGATGACAAATAATGACTAGTTATATTTCTCTAACAAAAACTTTTATCAAATCACTTGCCATGAGTAAAGGTCAAGATAAACGTCGTAAATTAATGATTACTACTTTATCAATATTTGCTATCTTCGGAATAATGCTGCCAGGAGCTTTGCTAACTGGATTCTTTGTTAATATAATGACTAATGCCCTAATAGAAGTAGGCCTTCAAACGATAGCTCTTCGAATAATGCTTTATGTAATTACTATATTTACCATGATCTTTAGTATAAATGTCATCTTAAATGAACTATATTTTTCTGATGATATTGAAAAAGTTCTTCCATGGCCACTACGTATTTGGCAGTTAGTTGCCTCTAAATTTACAGCATCTTATATTGCTGAAAATCTAATGCAAATAGTTTTTGTAATAGCCTGTATTATTGGTTACGGACTTGCTAGTAATCTTCCTCTAACAAGTTGGATTATCAGCATCATCTCAATCCCATTTCTAACCCTTATACCAAGTATATATTGTGCCATTATTGCTATGTTAATTATGCGTTTTACCAAGATTATTAAAAATAAAGACATTGCCCAAAAAGTAACAATTTTTATAGTTTTTCTAGCATTAATTTTTATACTAGGCTTAGCTAGCTTAATTAAAGATTTTAATTTAGATGTTTTTGTAAATAATATCAGTAATATAAATAGTACTAATTTAAAAATATTGGATTACATCTTTATAAATATTCATCTATTTATTAATGCCATTGAAAAGAGTAGTATCTTATCATTTATTGGCTATATCATAGTAAATATACTAGCTGTTATACTTATGTTACTAGTAGCAGAATTAACTTATTATAAGGGTTTAATAAACTTAACAGTAGCAAGAAATAGAAAAAGTAAAAAAACTTTATCTGAATTAATAAACTCTAGTAAAGAAAAGTCTCCTGCTATTTCTTATTTTTTAAAAGAAGTTCGAATTTTATATAGAACTCCAATCTTTTATACCCACTGTCTTATTTCTAATTTTATTTGGCCAATTTTTTTCTATGCTATATATAAAGCCCTAGGTACTAACATAACAATCTCTTGGATAAGAGAAAATTATTTATCTAGTTCAGAAATAAAACTAATTATTATAACTTTTATAGTTGGAATATCTGCTTTTATCTCATCACTTAATGGTATAAGTTCTAATGCCATTTCAAGAGAAGGAAAACACTTTCATTTTATGAAAAGTATTCCTCTTTCATATAATATTCAGTGGCAAGTTAAAACCTGGGTTGGAATTATTTTTGCCCTACTAGGTGTAATGATCTTCTTTATACCAGGTTGTATTATTTTAAAAATACCTTTTATTCATATCATGATTTATGTACTTTTAGGAAGCCTATCAACTATATTTTCTTCTTATCTAGGTATATATATTGATTCAATTCAACCAAAACTAGTTTGGGATGATGAACTAAGTGCCTTAAGAGAAAATTATAATATGTTTTTTTCAATGGCCATAATTATAACTTTTATTGGATTAGTATCTTTTGGAGGGTACTTTATATTGAAGAATCTTAATTTATCATTTTTAAAATTAATAGTAATATTCTTATCATTATTAATTATTTGTAATATAATAATTTATATAATTTCTAAAAACAATATATTTAAAAATATTAAGGAGCAAGAAGAAATGTAAACAGCATTTCTTTTTTTTGCAACTAAAACTTGTCAAATTTCCAAGTAAAATTGCTAGAAAGCAACCGTAAAATAAAGTAACATAAATGTAAATTAGTTATAAATATTAATTTGGCAAAGTAATATCATTTTAAATTATTTATATGCTATAATTAAAGTAAAGGAGAATAAACTTATGATAAAACTTAAAAATGTATCCAAGTTTTACTACAGTAAAGGCGTAATTGCCAGTGGCTTTTCTAAAGTAAGTCTAGACTTTAAAATAGGAGAGTTTGTCGCTATAACAGGAGAATCAGGAAGTGGTAAATCAACTCTATTAAATGTTATTTCTGGACTTGATAGCTACGAAGAAGGAGAAATGTATGTAAAGGGACAAGAAACAAGTCATTATATTGAAAGTGACTGGGAAGATTATCGCCGAAAATATATCGGTAATATCTATCAAAATTTCAATTTAATTACAAGTTATACTGTCTATCAGAACATTGAATTGGTTTTAATTCTTAATGGTCTAACCCAAAAAGAAGCTAAACCAAAAATCTTAGAATTATTAAAAAAAGTAAACTTAGAAAAATTTAAAAATACAAAAGTTTCAAAATTATCTGGAGGACAAAAACAGAGAGTTTCTATAGCTCGAGCTTTAGCAAAAGATGTTCCAATTATCATAGCTGATGAGCCCACCGGAAATCTAGATAAAAGATCAGCTGAAAGTATTATTAAATTACTTAGTGAAATTGCTAAAGATAGATTAGTAATAATTGTAACTCATAACTATGATCAAGTAGAAGAATACGTAACAAGAAAAATCACTATGCACGATGGTAAAGTATTAGAAGATAAAGTTTTAAAGAAAGTAGAAGAACAAAATATTATTGAGAATAATTATAAAAACATTAGATTCTTTAATGAATTAAAGTTAGGTATTAGAAATACTTTTAATGTCTTTCCAAAATTTATTCTCTTATTTACAGTCTATGCTTTTATTGTTGTTGCTTTAATGGGAGAATATTCTGCTTTTCGAAAGGAAGAATATCAAAATAGTAAGTATGGAAGTAATTATGTATTCCAAGATACGAGTGATAATAAAATTATTATTAAAAAGTCAGATAAAAGCGAAATATTAGATTCTGACTTCGAAAAAATAAGTAAACTTAAAAATATAGATTATATTGCCAAAAATGATTTATTAACTGAAGAATATAAAAATATAGTAACAGAAGGCTATACTCTAACAGTTGGTGGATATGTTAAAAGTATTTTACAATTTAAAGGCAAAGTTGATATTGGTCGTCTTCCAGAAAGCGATAATGAAATAGTTGTTATGGGTCAAAAAGATGACTATTACCTTGCCAATCGTTATGACACATTATTAAATAGTGAATATTACATTGATGATTATTATGGTCTACCACAAGAAGACAAAACAAAAATCAAAATTGTTGGAATAAAGTACTATGAAGAAGGAGTCTATAAAGACTATGAATTATATTTTTCTGAAAAATTAGTTCAAGAAATAGGAAATAATATAAATCGAAGAGATAGTAAAATTAAAGTAAATTTCATGGGGACTAATTATGATTCCGTAACATATCAAAGCAATTTTCGAGTAACACCTAATAAAAATGTTCCCTCAGGTCAAGCCTATATAAGTGAAAATTATAATTATTATTGTGAAAAGAGCAATTGTTTAAATAAAGATATTACAGTAAATGTTAAAAATATTTATTTTCAAGATGCAATAGCATTAAAAATAACTAAGACATATAATCGTAAAAATATTGAGAAAGTTTTAAATATAAATAAAATAACAGATGATGAGTTCAAAGAAAATTATGATGGTAGTATTTTTATAAATAGCGATGACTATTACAGTTTGTTTAATAAAGGTCCATATCAAGCTGGTATATACGTAAAAGATGTTCAACAAATTGATAAAACAGTCGCTGATTTAAAAAATCTTGGTTTTGAAACTTATCCTATTAAAGATGTAATTATAGAATCAGGTTCTATGCAAGCACTAAGAATTATAAAGATAATAGTAACAATTATATTTATAATAACATTATTCTTTATTACTTACTTTATTATAAAATTAATTCTTAAATCTAGAAATATCTATTTTTCAACTATTAGAATGTTAGGTGCAAGTAAAAAAGTTGCTAGGCATTTATTAATTATTGAATTATTTATAATAGCCAATCTAGCATTTGCGGCTTTTGTCATCATTGCCCAATTAAATAGAATTAATATACTTAATATTGACTTTATTGATACAGTAAACACTTACTTTCATTTAAATGACTATATTTTAATGTATATTATCTTAATAGTTATGTCACTTTTAATTAGTGAAAAATACGCTGCTAAATTATTTAAAACTAGTGTTATGGCAGCCTATAGAGAGGAGGTATAATAATGATTAGAGTAGAAAAGATTAACAAATATTTTAATCGCCATAAAAAAAATGAAATACATGTCATTAATAATACCACTCTGACTTTTGAAAAGACTGGATTAGTTGCCTTATTAGGACCATCTGGTAGTGGTAAAACAACATTACTTAATGTAATAGGTGGTTTAGATAAAGTAAAAAATGGTAAAATTTATGTTAATGATCAAAAAATAACCAGTAAATTTAGTTATAAAGTAGATAAAATAAGGAACTTAAATATTGGATATATTTTCCAAGATTATAAATTAATAGATAATTTATCTGTTTATGAAAATGTGGCATTAGCTCTAAAAATAATAGGTATTAAAGATAAAAAAGAAATAGATAAACGTGTAACTTATGTGTTAGAAAAAGTAGGCATGTATCGTTATCGTAAACGTCCTGCCGGTATGCTTTCTGGTGGTGAACGTCAAAGAGTAGGGATTGCTCGAGCTATCGTTAAAAATCCCAATATCATCATAGCCGATGAACCAACTGGAAATCTAGATAGTAAAAATTCTGTTGAAATAATGAATATTATAAAGTCTATTTCAAAAGATCGTCTTGTAATTTTAGTAACTCATGAAATAAATTTAGCTAATTTCTATGCTTCAAGAATAATTGAAATATCAGATGGAACAGTTATAAAAGACTATGAAAATATTCATAATAACAAACTAGAATATGCAATAGATAATTGCTTTTATTTAAAGGATTTCAAAGTACAAGAAAATCTAGCCGAAGGAAATAATAAAATAAATATTTATAGTGATACTAAAGAAAATATTGAGTTAGATATCGTCATTAAAAATAATAATATTTATATAAAAACAAAAGACAATAAAAGTATAGAAGTAGTTTCAAATGATTCAAATATTGAAATGATTGATGATCATTATAAAAAAATTGATCAAAAAGACATTGAAAAATATGAATTTGACTTTAAAAATATTATTGATGAAACTAAAAAGTTAAAATACTCTTCAATATTTAATCCAATTACTTTTATAACTAATGGTTTTAAAAAAGTCTTTAATTATTCATTAATTAAAAAAATATTATTAGGAGGCTTCTTTTTATCAGGAATATTTATTATCTTTGCAATAAGTAGAATTGCTGCTATAACAGATGTTCGTGATAGTGACTTTGTCAATGTAAATTCTAACTATTTAGCAATTAAAACTAAATCTATTTCAGTTGATAAATTTAAAGAGTATGAAGGTCTAAGTCAAATTGACTATATTATGCCAACTGATTCCATTATAAAATTTATTTTTAAAAATGATGATTTATATCAAACATCTAGATATAGTTTACAATTAAATGGGTCACTTGCAAGTATTGATAAAATTACTGAAAAAGATTTAATCTCTGGAAAAATGCCAGAAAATAATCAAGAAGTAGTAGTTGATTCATTTACTATTACTAAAATGTTTAAAGCTAATCAAGAATCAGCTATGATGTTTTTAAAAGAACCAGTTGATTTGCTAAATAGAAACATTTATATTCAGGGACTACAACCATTTAAAATAGTAGGAATTACTGATTTAGGAAATCCATCAATTTATGTATCAAAAGAAGATTTTACTAATATTATATACAATAGTAAACATATGAGTGATGAATATTCCTATAGTATGACTTATGATAATGACATACATATATCAGGAATTCAAGATTATAATCTATATTTAGATAAAATAAACTTGGTGCAAGGCAATTTACCAATAAACGATTATGAAACAATTATAAATTTAGATTTAAAAGATACTTATAAAATAGGTAAAGAAACAAATGAAGTTGTTAATGGGCATAAATTAAAAGTAGTTGGTTATTATACATCTCCTGATCAATATGATAATCAATTTGTTAATAATAATACTATAAAATATAAGCTAATTACAGAATCAGAAAATATTACGATAAGTCCAATTAATAAAGAAAAATGTTTAGAAGAATTTAGAAGTAAATATGACGCAAATATTTATGATACTTATGAAAAAAGTAAGACAGAATATGTTAAAAATCGTATGCAAACAGTAAATACTGTTATAGTTAGCTCAGTTGTTATCTTATGTATTTCACTAATTGAAATATTCTTAATGATTAGATCATCATTTTTGTCACGAATAAAAGAGGTCGGAATCTATAGAGCTATTGGTGTAAAGAAAAAAGATATTTATATTATGTTTAGTGGTGAAATTATCGCAATAACTACAATTGCCTCTCTTCCCGGAATCATACTATGTAGTTATATTTTAAATATTATTAATGAAATGCCGTTTTTAGAAAGACAATTTTTAATTAATCCAGTTACAGTAGGAGGAGCCATTATATTAGTTTATGCTTTCAATCTATTAGTAGGTTTAATTCCAGTATTTGGAACTATCTGGTCACCACCAGCCAAAATTCTTTCAAGAACTGATGTAGAATAAAAAAGAGGAGGAAAAGATGAGTAAAGTATATTTTTCAAAAAACTTAGATAAAAAAACATTAGTAAAGTTATATGAAGTATCTGGAGTTAATCTGCCAGGTAAAATAGCCATAAAAGTACATTCAGGTGAGGCTGGTAATCAAAACTTTCTTCGCCCAGAGTTTTTCCAAGATATTATTGACTATGTAAATGGAACAGTAGTTGAATGTAATACTGCCTATGAAGGAGAAAGAGATACTACAGAGAAACATTTAAATTTATTAAAAAAACATGGTTGGACTAATTACTATAAGATTGATTTAATGGATGCTGAAGGTCCTGATAAAGTCTTAGAAATTTCAAATGGAAAAGTAATTAACAAGAACTATGTTGGAAAAAACATTGATAATTATGATTCAATGTTAGTACTATCTCACTTTAAAGGTCATCCTATGGGTGGTTATGGTGGAGCTTTAAAACAGCTTTCTATTGGAATGGCATCAAGTAAAGGAAAAAGCTATATTCATTGTATTGGAAATGAAAATGGTACCTTTGAAGATATGTTTAAAGTTGATCAAAACAAATTCTTAGAAGCTATGGCTGATGCTGCCAAATCTGTAGTAGATTATTTTGCTAATAAAATTGTCTATATTAATGTTATGGCTAATATGTCAGTAGACTGTGATTGTTGTAGTATAGCTAAAGATCCATGTATGAAAGATATTGGTATTCTACTTTCAACAGATCCAGTTGCAATTGATCAAGCTTGTATTGATTTAGTATACAATAGCACTGATCCTGGAAAAGATCACTTAGTAGAAAGAATCGAATCAAAGAATGGCCTTCATACAATAGAAGCAGCAGAAAATTTAGGCATCGGTTCAAGAGATTATGAATTGATTATAGTTAAATAGTAACCGCTTTATACATTGACGAATATTACTAATCAAGATAAAATAATATATATAAAAAATCAAATAAGAAGTAAACTGATATAATATAAAATTATTCATATAAAAAACAGTAATTACCTCGTTAATAAAGTTGGTGAAGTATGGATCAAAAAAAAATAGGTGCTTATATAAAACACTTACGTATAAAAAACAATTTATCGCAGTCACAATTAGCTGAAAAACTATCTGTAACAAATCAAGCAATTTCCAAATGGGAAAATGGTAGAGGAATACCAGATATTGAAATGTTACGTCAGTTAAGTGAAATATTTAATGTTAGTATTACAAACTTAGTATATGGGGAAGAACAAAAATCTAATCTACCAAAGAATAGAAAGAAACGTTTATTTCTTATAAGTGGAATTATAGTAACCATAATTGTTATAATATTACTTATCATAGGAATAACTAATAAATCAAATTTTGAATTTAATACTATTGCCAGTGATAATGATAAATTTAGTATTAAAGGAGTAATAGCCTATAATAAAAATAAAAAGTCTATTTATATTTCTGATATAAAATATTCAGCCGATGATTCAGAAGAAGAGGAATATGTAGTAGCCGAATGTATTTTATATGAATCAGTTGAAAATAGTGAAAAAAAATTATCACAATGTGGAGATATAAGCAAAGAAAAAGTATTTGATAAAAATAAAGCCCATACCTTAAGTTCATTACTAAGAGACGTTGAATTTAATATTGACAATTATTCTTGTAATTGTGATAGTAAAAGTTGCAATAATTTATATTTAAAAATAAATGCAATAAATACGAAAGATAAAATAGTTACTTATAATATTCCAATTCAAATAGATAATAAATGTACAAAATAAACTATAAACGTAGAGTTTAGTCAAAAAAACTCTACGTTTATTTTATTTTTGTCAAAAATTAGTTAAACTAAATATGGTGATGAAAAATGAAGGAGACAAAAGAAAAAAATAATATAATAAAAATAGGGATTATAATAGCTATAGTAGTAGTACTAATAGTTGGTTTAATTACAATACCTAATATTGTAAAAAACAAAGATGGAAAAAACAATTCAACTTCTGAAAAACTAGAAAAAGATAAATTTCTAAAAGAATATCCAAACGTAGCCAAAGACCATGTCTTTGTTTATAAAGATATTTCAGAAATAATTAAAATATTAGAACATGGAACCGGTTTAGTATATTTAGGATTTCCAGAATGTAAATGGTGTCAAGCTTACGTACCTTATTTAAATGAAGTAGCAAAAAAAGAAGGATTAACAAAAATTTATTATTACAACATTTTAGATGATCGAAAAAATAATACCAAAGAATATCAAAAAATAGTTGAATTACTTTCTAATTACTTACCATTTGATGACGAGGGAAATAAAAGAGTTTATGCACCTAGTGTTATTGCTATAGACCGTGGAAAAATAGTTGGTTTCGACGATGAAACAGCTTGGGATACACATGGTTTAAAAGATCCTAAAGATTATTGGACAGAAGATAAAGTAAAAGACTTAAAACAAAAGTTAAGTGAAATGATTTCTAAAACTAAAGAAAATATCTGTACAGATTGTAATAAGTAAAGAGCAAAAGTTCTTTACTTTTTTTCAAATTATCAAATATAATAATAATTAAGGCTGCTTTATAAATACATCAAAGAGAAAAAGTACATACTGCACAATAAAAGAATAGGAGATAATATAAATAAATTAGATGATAAAGATATTTTATTACCTGATTATAATAATAGCATATTACTTTAAAGAAATTAGACAAAATACTTTAAAAAAATATAAAAATGTTGTTTTAATAATAGTTGATGGTATGGAGGAAGTAATACTTAATAATATTAGTTATAATGATTATTTTAAAAAAACATGAATTAAGAAATGTTACTAGAATATATCCATCTACTACAGCCGAAACTCTTACTGTATATTACGAAGAAAGATTTATAAAATATTTTGTAAAAACTTTATACTTCTTAGTAAAGATAAAAAACATTAAAAACAATTTATTAGTTGTAGACAACAAACAACATAATATAGAAGATTTTATAAGTAAAAAGATAAAATAGCTATATAGCTTAGATAAATAATAGAAACAATATCTAATAATAATACAAGTAAAAGAAATTCTAGTAATGAAAGAGCGGTTGTTAAAAATGAACTAAAACCAAAAAACTGGACAATTTATAAATAATTTCTATTTGTTATATCAACTATTTATAAAAATATATATAATATAAGTAGATGCAACCTAAAATTAGCAAAATTTCCAACTAATGTTGGTAGAATGCAACTAAGAATAATTGTATTATTAATGGTGAAAGAGGTGAAAGTATGAAGTTTGGAGACAAACTAATTCAATTAAGAAAGAAGAGCGGACTATCTCAAGAAGAGCTTGCCGCAAAGTTAAATGTATCTAGACAGTCAGTATCAAAGTGGGAAAGCAATAATACTTATCCAGAAACAGATAAAATAGTTCAGATATGTAGTATTTTTGATTGTTAAATGGATGATTTAATAAATGAAAATATTAAAGACATAGCAGCAATCGAAAGAAAAAATAAAAGTCAAATAAACATTTATATTGATTCATTATTAGAATTTGTAACTAGATCTATTAATATGTTTTACAGTATGAATTTTCTAAGCGGCTTGAAATGTTTATTTGAAATGGCTTTTATAGCCATAATATTATTGATAATAGGCATTATTGCCAGTAATGCAATTTCAATAATAGTTACAAATATTTTTTCATTTCTTCCATATGAATTATTAAGAATAATAAAATCAGTAATTGAAGGAATTGCAAATTTAGCTTGGATTATCCTATCTCTTATGATCTTAATCCACGCATTTAAAATAAGATATTTAAATTACTACGAACAAACTATTATAGAAGGGCAAGACAAAGAAAAAAAGGTTGCATTACTAGAAAAAGACACGTTAAAAAAAGAAAAGATAAAATTTGAAAATAAAACTCAAAAAATAATATTTAGAGATAAAGAGCCATTTGTCTTTCTAAATGTCTTTGCTAAAATTACTCTATGGTTTGTTAAAGCACTTGCTGTAGTAATTGGGCTATTCTTTGCCTTCCTTCTCCTACTTGGAGTAATTGGTTTAGTAATAAGCATAACATTATCTACCTATACCCAAATATTTGTTGGGCTTGATATTAGTATTGTTGGTTTAATCATTGCCATAGTCTCAATACTAATAATGATTACTCATTTTATTATTGGTGAAAAAATTAAAATTAAATCAGCAATTATTGCTTTCTTTGCTTCAATAATTATAACTGGTATTGGTTCAGGAATTATGATTTCTACAATAAAAGATATAGAAATAAAAGATAATCTTGATGATATAATAGAACTAAAAACAAACGAAATGGAAATATCATATAAAAATAACCTAGTTATTGTGGATATATATCCCAGAAGTTATGAATATATAATTGATAATTCACTAGTAGAAAATCAAATTATTATAAAAAACGAATATGATCCAAGGTTTTATACAATTGATTACTATACAACTACAGAGTATGGAGTACCACAATATAATTTTTATTTACAACCACGTTTTAATCCAAAAGAAAAGTTTAAAATGATTATTAATGATTTAAAAAATAATATTATCAGAAATTATGATTCATACTTATATCACAAAGATGTAAAAATTGTTGCGAATAAAGAAACAGTCGATAAATTAATTAATAATTTTTCGAGAATCTACGTTTTTGATAAAAAAACAACAGCAACAGGATATTTACTAACCAATATATCTGATCGTTTTGTTCAAGTCTATAGTGAGTGTAGTGGAGAATATAATGCCTTAACTGGAGAAATTACTAGTTCCAGCAACTGTAAATGTATTAAAGAAGAAAAAGCTAATGATACAACTAATATAATTGAATATTCATGTCACTATATTGATGATGATGAATAATTAAATAATTAACGTACAAAGTAACATAACTATAGCGCCAATCATTAAAGCTATAAATGTTACTTTTTTTTGTTCGTAATTAAAGGCACTAGGAATAAGTTCATACATTGAAATATGTATCATTATACCAGCTGTAGTAGAAAGAATAATTCCAAGCATTAAATCATTAACATATTTTGCTAAAAAAAGGTAAGCTAAAACAGCCCCAAATAATTCAGAAAAGCCAGATATTAATGTATAAATAAAAGCTTTCTTAATACTACCAGTTGAATAATATATTGGAACAGCAATGGAAATACCTTCCGGAATATTATGAAGAGCAATCGAAATAGCTAAAATAATTCCTAACTTTAAATCTACGCTAGATGATATAAAAGTAGTAATTCCTTCTGGAATATTATGTAACATTAAAGCAATAACCGAAATAATTCCCAATTTATATAACTGATTATTAGAAATATAATTATCAATTTTTTGATCAATTGTCATAGAAAAAATAATTCCAAGTACTATAAAAATTGAAAGTAATATACAAGAGAAAAATAATTTAAAATTCTTATTTACTAATTCCAATGCTTCCGGAATAAGTGAAGTTAAGGAGATTGCTATCATAACTCCAGCTGAAAAAGATAAAGAAAAAGCAATAACACCATCCTTATTCTTATTTTTTATAAAACATGGAATAAGTCCAAGTAATGTCGAAAAACCAGCCAAACTTGAAATTAAAAAACTAAAAATAATCTTTTTCATACTAAAAATTATGAATTTAATAGAAAAATATAACTTAAATATGTTATAATCAAACGAAAGAAAAAGAGGAATTAGTATGAATTATGATATATTAATGGAAGAAGAGATTAAAAAATGTGGTGAGGGAAAAACACTTCTCCTTCATGTTTGCTGTGCTCCATGTTCATCAGCCGTATTAGAACGTTTAGGAGATATCTTTAAAATAACAATTTTCTTCTACAATCCTAATATTGATACTTTAGAAGAATATAATAAAAGATTAGATGAATTAAAAAAATTTCTAAAATCGTTTAAAACAAAATACACAGTCGATTTAATTGCTGCTAATCATCACCCAGAAGACTTTAAAAAAATAGCTTATGGACTAGAAAACGAACCAGAAAGAGGCAAGCGTTGTTATAAATGCTACAATTTACGTTTAACAGAAACAGTAAAAATCGCTAAAGAAAGAAATTTTGATTATTTTGCTACATCTTTAACCCTTAGTCCATATAAAAATAGTACTTGGCTAAATGAAATAGGCAAAAATCTAGGATCGATTTATCAAGTTAATTATTTATATTCAGACTTTAAAAAGAAAAATGGTTATAAAAGAAGTATAGAGTTATCTAAAGAATATAATTTATATCGTCAAGACTATTGTGGCTGTATTTTTTCAAAAAATTTTAAAAATGACAAATAAAATGTCAACTAACTTTTAAGAAATTGCATAATTTTAATATAAATGGTATATTATTAAATGTGAGAAGTCACTGGATTTTGCAAATTATATTAGGTCCCTAATTATTAAATATGGAAACTATATACCAAATCAAGGTCCAAGCATTTAATAAGGAGGTAAACCATGGAATTTCAAGACAAAAAGTTAGTATGTAAAGATTGTGGACAAGAATTTATATTTACTGCTGGTGAACAAGCTTTTTACAAAGAAAAAGGTTTAGAAAACGAACCAAAAAGATGTAAAGAATGTCGCGACAAAAGAAAAAACGTTAGAGTAGAAGAAAAAAATAATCAAAAGTAAGATTGATTTATTTCAATCTTTTTCTGTCTAAAAATATATAATCTTTACATATTGTATATTAAAATGAGGAGTATAATTATATGAAATATTATTGTATAGGAATTAAAGGTACTGGGATGTCTACATTAGCCCAAATATTATTTGATTTAGGTAATGAGGTTAGTGGCTATGATGATGCTAAAGATCATAAATTTACCCAAGAAGGTCTTGAAGCAAGAAACATTCCAATTTATTATGACAATGAACATAGTATTGACAATGATACAATTGTGACTTACAGCGTAGCTTTTAAAGAAGATCATCCAGAAATTAAAAGGGTAAAGAGTTTAGGATTACAGATAAAAAAATATAATGAGATTATGGGTGATATCATTAATATGTTTGATAGTATTGGTGTAAGTGGTACTCATGGAAAGACAACTACTTCTTCATTAATCAGACATCTATTAGAAAATACAACTGGCTGCAATTATTTTATTGGGGCCGGAGATGGAAAAGCTACTAAAGAAAATAAATATTTTGTCGTTGAAAGTGATGAATTTAATAAACATTTTACAGCATATCATCCCAAATATTCAGTTATTACCAACATTGAAGCCGAACACTTAGAATGCTACGATGGAATAGATGATATTAGAAATACTTTTGAACAGTTTGCTAATCAAACAAATAAACTAATAGTGGCAAACGGTGACAATGAAGAAGTAAGAAAAATTAAATTTAAAACCCCAGTAAAATTATTTGGTTTTAATGAAGATAACGACGTTATAATTAAAAATATTAATTTAAATGAAAATGGCTCAGTCTTTGATTTATATGAAAACAATGAACTTATTGGTCATTTTGAAATAAATTTATATGGAAAACATATGGTAATGGATGCAACTGCCGCCATACTTATTGTAAGAGCAATAGGTATAGATACAGATACAATTAATAAAATATTGCCTACATTTAAAAACGCTAAACGTCGTTTCGCTGAACAAAGAGTAGGTAATACTATATTAATTGATGATTATGCTCATCATCCGACAGAAATAAGTGTTACATTAGAAGCAATCAAACAAAAATATCCAACTAAAAAACTAAATGTTATATTTGCTCCAAATACTTATTCTAGAACAAAAGACTTTTTAAATGAGTTTATTGAGTCATTTAAGATAGCTGACAAAGTATATTTAACAGAAATTAGATCTAACCGTGAAAAACAAGAAGATTATCCAGGGATTACTTCACATTTGATAATAGATAAATTGTCAAATGCTGAAATAATTTCTAATGAGGCTATGAATAAAGTTGCTAGTGGTGATGACCAAATTGTCTGCTTTATGGGCTGTGCCTATGTAGACGATTTAATAAAAGCTTACAAAGATAGTCACAAATAAATGCAAAATTGCAAAAAACAATATTGAAAAATAATAATAAGAATGATAAAATAATATTGTCTCTGTTAAAGAGATAATATTTTCTTGGCCTGTTGGTGAAGCGGCTTAACACACAAGGTTCTCATCCTTGGATTTTCATGGGTTCGAACCCCATACAGGTCACCATAATGAATTTAATAATTGGTCTATAATATAGTACCAATTTTTTATTGTAATTTTTATTAAATTATATTAAAATTATAGAATAAGGTAGGTAGTAAATATATGAATAGTAACATTTCAAATAATAACTTAAATCAAAATAATGACCTTCAAAGAGCACAAGATAGTACAACAGTTACAGCAACTAATGAGCAAGCAGTTAACTCCAATGGTAATACCCATCAACAAATCGATCAGATTAAAGTAAAAAAGAAAAAACCAACATTGATAATACTATTACTGCTTATAATTGCCAGCTTATGTTTTTATAACTACTATAGCTATACACTTCATGAAAGAGAACTTGCTCATCTAAAAGATGAATGTACCCCTGTATCTACAAGTGGAGAAACAAAAGAATTAGATATAAATTCTACAATTGTTCAAGATTTATATAGCAAGGTAAAGACTAATATTCGCGAAGATCTTGCTAACTTTGATTTAAATGATGAAATGAAACTATATTTAGCATATCGAGAGATACCAACTTCTAAAATATATGATTCAAATTGTAATTACTTTAATGATGCTAAAATGCCTTCATATACATGTAAAGATACTTCCGAATTTACACCAAAGGCCTTTAAACAAGAAGATTTAACTTTAGAAGTAAAAAAACTTTTTGGAGAATCTACTGAAATAGCTCATAATGATATTCAATTAGGCATAACTTGTTTAGGTGGATATCAATACATTGCCGACCGTGGAGAATACGTTAGTGGTGAATGTAGTCAGCTATCAGCAACAACATTTAAAGCCGATAAAGAGCTAATAAAAGCAACCAGTACCGAATCTCAAATAACTATCTATGAAAAAGTAAGATACTATGGTTCAGAAGGAAAAACAGTACCAGAAAAACTAATAAGTGGTACTTACAGATATACATTTAAATTAGATATGAACTATAACTATATTTATATAAGTAAAGAACTAGAAGTTTAGTAGGAGTGATAACATGGAAATAAAAAAAGTAGTAACTGGATCCCTTGATGAAAATTGTTACATTTTAATTAAAAATAATGAATGCTTAATAGTTGATCCTAGTAGTGACTTTCCTAAAATAAAAGAAGAAATTGGTAACAATAAAATATTAGGTGTTTTAATAACCCATTCCCATTTTGATCATATTGGAGCTCTTCGCAACTTTTTAACAAAACGTAGTATTAAAATCTTTAAGAGAAGTAATTTAGAGGAAAAAGAATATACAATTGGATCCTTTAAATTCAAGTGTATATATACTCCCGGTCATTCAAAAGACTCTGTAACATTTTATTTTGAAGAAGAAAAAATTATGCTTATTGGTGATTTTATATTTAAAGATTCAATTGGCAGAACAGATCTTCCAGGAGGAGATCCTAAAGAAATGGAAACAAGTATAAAAAAAATTCTTGCTTATGACGATGATATAGAATTATATCCAGGTCATTATGAAGAAACCACTTTAAAAAAAGAAAAAGAAAATAATCCTTACTTAAAATAAAGCCTATCTAGACTTTATTTTTCTTTTATGTTAATATATTAACTCAAAGAAAGAGGGATTACATATGAAAATTTGGACAAAAGTACATCTAATAGATAGAGATTCAAAAGTAGAAAAAATTAGCCGCTCTCTAACTAATTATTTATATAGTTATGGACCAACTCAAAGTATAAAAGATAAATATAATATATCAGAAGAAGATTATAAAAAAATAAATCAATATACTGCTAATCGTATAAGCGGTATACTTATGCTTTACTTAGCTAAAGATTTTCAAAGAATAAATGATATAGTTAATAAATATAATGTTAAAAATGATGCTTTAGATAATATTATTCCAGAAATTGAAGGCTATATAAATAAATAAAATTTATGGCAAAAAAATAACCACCTAATAGTGGCTACAAGTAAAAGTAATTTTATAAAAAAAATAAAGTACTAACAAATCCTAATATCATAGCAGCAACTAATATAAGTGATACTATTTTTACTACTTTTTCGTTCATCATTACACCTCAAAATAATTATAAAATAAAAGTCTAAAAAAGTAAAATAAATTTTAGTCTATAAAATTTCCTTTTAAGTATAATTAACTAGGTGATATGATGAAGAAATTAATTGCAAAAATAAAAACTAAAAAAATACTTAGTCTAATGTCTCTAATAACTTTAATTAGCTTAATACTAGGAATCTTACTTATTAGTATTTTATCAAAAGAAAATAAAGATTTAGTTACAAAAAGCGTAACTAGTTTTTTCAATGCTATAGAAAATAAAGAATTAAATTATAATATTATATTATTTAAAAGTCTAACTAATAATTTACTTCTAAATATAATAATTTGGCTACTAGGTATATCAATTATAGGTATACCACTTGTATTAATTATTCTTTCAATTAAAAGCTTTATCTTATCATTTACTTTTACTAGTATTATCTACACCTATAAGTTTAAAGGTATCATATCCGCTACTATATACATAATTCCCCATATTTTAAATATCTTTGTAACATTCATTTTAATTTACTATTCAATATCATTTTCTATTACATTATTTAATTACTTATTCCGAAAAAAAGAGTGTAATCGTAAAGCACTAGTAACACATTATATAAAATTACTTGTAGTAGCACTTATTATTTTTACTGCAACAGCTATTATTGAAACATATTTAATACCCCTATTAATTAGAATAATCTAATCTTTAAATTAATTAAAAAATATTATATAATAGCATCAGGTGATTAATATGGCAAAAGAAAAAATAGCACTAGGAATGAGTGGAGGAGTAGACTCTTCAGTAGCAGCATATTTACTAAAAGAACAAGGATATGAAGTTATTGGGATAACTATGATGCTACTTAATGATGAAAAAACTCTAAAGGCAATAGAAGATGCTAAAAAAATATGCCAAGAATTAGGTATAAAACACCTAATATTAGACTTAAAAGAAGAATTCAAAGAAATAGTCATAAATAACTTTATTGACGCCTACAAAGCTGGAAAAACACCAAATCCATGTATTGTATGCAATAAATACTTTAAATTCGGATTATTTTATGAAAAAATTAAAGAATTAGGAATAACTAAAATTGCAACTGGTCATTATGCAAGCATAGAAAATGGTAAATTAAAAATGTCTAAGTCAAAAGACAAAGATCAATCATATTTCTTATATGGTATTAATAAAGATATAATTAAAAATATAGTTTTCCCATTAGAAGAATATGATAATAAAGAAAAAGTTCGTGAAATTGCCACAAAATTAAATCTTAGTACAAAAGAAAAAAAAGATAGTCAAGAAATTTGCTTTGTTAAGGATAACAATTATTCAGCATTCTTAAAAGATAATATTAAAGAAAAAATAAATAGTGGAAACATTTGCTTAAAAGATGGAACAATTTTAGGAAAACATAATGGCATAATTAATTATACTATTGGTCAAAGAAAAGGTCTTTGTATAAGTTATAGTGAACCATTATATGTAGTAGAAATAAATAAAGAAGAAAATAAAATTATAGTTAGTACAAATGATGACTTATTTAAAGATACGCTTATTGCTGAAGATATAAATATTTTAGTTGATGATATTAATCAAGAAGTATACGCAAAAATAAGATCTAGATCAATTCCATCTAAGGCAACTGCTACTATTCAAAATAATAAGTTAATTGTTAAATTTAACGAAAAACAACGTGCTATTACTAAAGGTCAATCAGTAGTCTTATATGATGAAAATAACTACTGCCTTGGTGGCGGAATAATCACTGAAATTAACTAAGTTAAATATTTATAAAAATGTGTCAATTTACACTTGATTATTTACACATAAGTACCTATAATTATGTTAGGAGGGTACAAAATGAAAGAGTTAAACAAAGTACTAATAGAACTAGGCATCAGTAAAGTACGTCTAGCTAAATATTTAGGGGTTTCAAGACAAATGCTATATAACTATTTAGCAATTGATAATATTAATAATTGGCCAAAAGAAAAAGCTGCTAAATTATTAAACTTATTAAATATAGAAAATATTGAGGAGTTAAGTTCTTTAAAAATAAATGGAGAATATATTATCGAAGTAGAAGGTAGATTAAATGAAGGGGTTAAAGATTCTTCTAATAAAGAAATAATTGCTGATTTAAAAGGATTTAATAAAAAAGAGCAGGAGCTTTTATCAGATATTATTAATCTCTTAAAAGAAAAACTATCATCTGATAAGACTAAAGATACATATAATACTTATCTATATCTTTATCATTTCTTACAATCAATAAGTACAAATGAGGAATTAAAATATATTTTAGGCTATATTTCTAAATCATTAGGATATACTCCAGCATTAGACTTTGTATTTAATACTGATAAACAATTTATATTTGAAAGCATTATGTTTAGTGCTATGACATTATATAATAATGGGGGTGCTTCTAAAGCAAAATTATCTGCATCACATAAACGTTTTGAAGAAGATATTGAGCATAAGAATGAAGAAAAACTTTCTCGTACCCAAGAGTTAAATACAGCTAAAGTTCAAGCATTAAAAGAATTAGGATATGTAGAAATAAATGAAGATAATGCAAAAGAAGTATTAGAAAAAATAGCAGAAATTCAATCAAGAAAAGTGTAAATATAACTAGGAGAAATCCTGGTTTTTTCTATTAAAATAGTAGAGAAGGGGAAGCGGTTATGTTAAGTTAACTTCCCATAAATTACATCTTTAAATTAAATATTCTGTTAATAGCGATATGATAATAAGTAATTAAAATATATATACGTATAAATTAGCATTAAATATAAATATACGTAATATAATCAATAAAATTAAAGTAACTAAATAAAATTCATAAAGATAAATAAACCATAATAAATAATAAAAATATATACCTAAAATAAAGTATATATTTTATTTAACCAGTTTTATATCAACTTCCCATAATTGATATTGATACACCTAAAAAAGAGTATTAGTCCCCGTGGTTAATTCTCTTTTTCTTTTTCTTTTTCTTCTACATATTTTTCAATTATATAATTTATTTGTGAATTTATACTTCTTTTTTCTTCAAAAGCTATTTCTTTTAGTTTTCTCCATAAATTTTCATCTATTCTTAAATTTGTTGATATCATTTTAGCAACACTCCTTTGCTAATATAGTAATTTATTAGTTGACAAAATGATACTATTATAGTAGTATGAATTTAGCAACACATTGTTGCTATGTGTATTATATACATTTTACCCAATTCTTCACATATTTAATATCATTTATTTAAAGAAAGGAGGATACTATTATGTCAAAAGTAAAAGTAGAGGCATACATAGAAGAGAAAGAATTTGAAAAAGGTGATGATAAAGTTAAATATTTAAGTTTAGTTTTACCAGTTACTGATGAAACTGAAAAAAATATAAAAGTTGACCAATTTATTCTTAAACTTGCAAAAGAAAGAGCAGAGAAAAAGAATTCTTCTCCTTTCTCTAGATAATGAAAAAATTAGTTATTTGGTATAACCCTAATAAGCGTATGTATTATTATCGTTATGTTAATGATATATTTAATAAATATTATGTAGGTTATATAAATCAATATAATCATGTTGTTATTTTAATTATTGATGTATATATAGAACTTATTAGAAAAGTTCCTTATAGAAATAAGGTAATTAAGAGATTTATCTCTTTTTTACATAGATTAGAAAAATAATAAGAAAGGTGTGATACTTTTTGGAAGGAGGTTCTACTGCTATGTCTACTGTTGTCGAAGCATTAAAAGGGATTTTAACTACTGACGCAATGTTTACCAATTTATCTGCTTTAATCCCTGTTGTAGGTGGTGTATTAATCTTTGCATTTACGTACAGAATTATTCGTCGTATAATTAGTGGTTCTCAAAAAGGTAAAGCTAAGATTTAATGTCTTAGCTTTTTTTATTTAAGGAGGTGTATTTATGTTTGAAGTTGTTGAACAATTTCTTGTTCAATTTATTAATTTTTTACCTTTTTTAATTCCTTTTGTTTTATTTTTGTTTTTAATTTTTTTTTTATTGTTTGTGGGTATTTAATATTGTTTTTTTTATTTTTGATGT
>CALVRD010000016.1 GCA_944358435.1 uncultured Bacilli bacterium
GAAACAAAAAAACTAATCCATTTCTGAATTAGTCATTTATCAAAACTCAAAAAGTTCGAGCACATTTCACTATGGTGCGAACGACGAAGTGGTTTACAACTCTTTCGCATAAAGACAATTGATTAATATCAATCACTAATATAATTATACACCATTTTTATAAATAATTCTATATTATTTATCTTTTGAGTTTCGGTATTTTTTTCTGGAAATTATAAATTCTTACTTTTATTAATAAGATTTTTGTTGAATCTAAAATTGTTTAGCATAAATATCAATTTTAGCTTTACTTTTCAATGAACTTAGAAAATTTTACCGAAACTCAAATATTTATCTATAATCTAATATGTTTTTCTATTACAATCATTTTATTATCTTTAATATTAACTTCAAAATATACACCATCTGGAATACCATCATTGTTAATATTTTCAGTAATAGAGCCAAGAACATAATAATCTATTTTATTTTCTTTTATTTTTTTAGTCCAATGTTGGTGACCAGAAAAAACTCCAATTATTTTAGTATTGATTTTTAATATTTCTTTTAATTCTTTACGATTTGCAAGCAATGCACTTTCAGGACAACTTTCAAACCACCAATTCCCAATCATATCATCTTCTGCTATACCAAAATGATTAAAAATAATACATGGCATATTATTATCCTTTAAATCGTTTTTAAGCCATTCTAAATCATCTTTAGAAATAAATTGCGTTTTAAGTATACCACCTTCCGCAGTACCTAAATCATTTCTTACATCTAATCCAAGAAAAACTAAATGATAACCTTTGATATTTATTGAAAAAGTTGAATGCCCATATCCCATTATATCTTCCACTTCTTCTCTAAAATTCATAGAACGTAAATCATGATTTCCTGGAATTGCATAAAAAGGAACTTTTATATTTTTAAATTCGTTACATATATATTTAAGGTTTTCGATATCTTGATCATGATTGTTTGTATCTTCAATCAAATCACCCAAATAAATGCATAAATCTGGTTTTATGTTAGTATTTATTTCTTCTTCTAATTTTTTCAATAATGGAATTGATAGTTTAGTTAATTTTCTATTATATTGTTCATTATGATTGCTATCTAAATAATGTAAATCAGAGAAAATAACTATCTTTAATAAGTTGTCATCTTTATACATTTAAATTACCACCATTTCATATTTTTATTTTTCAAATTTTCCTATTTTTTTTATATTTAATCCTGTTGCTAATATTGATAATGTAAGCAATATCATAATTATATTTAAAACAATTTGATTGCCACTCATACCAGCTAATAAAAACATTAAATATCCTACAATTCTACCACAATTTAATATTCCTTCTCTAATAGCAAAAAATTCACTCTGATTATTTTTATCTACAATAGAACTATCTGATATATTAAATAATCTTATTTCTCTTGTTAATGTAAGTAATGATGTAAAAATAACATAACAAACATTATAAATTATAATAGTAATATTATTTTTATAAATAAGTAATAATAAAACCGATAAAACGGGAAAAATACTTGATATAGTTATAATTCTTTTATCATCTTTGTATTTATAAAATTTTCCATATAAATGAACACATAATATTGATAGTAATGTTGTGATTGATGTAATTATTCCAAGATTTAAATTTGTTTTAAATGAATTAAATATTAATATTGTCATTAATACTTCTAAAGCTCCATCACTTACATTCATACCAATAAAAAATTCTACAATAGACATTTTTCTTATTTGTTCATTGGTTTTTAACTTCTTCCACGTGTTTTTTAAATTAAAACTTGATAGATTATTATCTTTTTCTGGTGTTAGCAAAAATGAAAGAACTATTTGAATCATAGATATAAATAAAATAATGATTGCAGTTAGTTCATAGTTAGTAGCAGTTATTATTGAGCCCAACAATATAGGACATAATACACCAATAATTGATGTAACTATTTTAGATTTAACTGTATATTCAGTTCTATAATCATTATCAATTTTATTAATTACAAATAAATTATATGGAAACCAATATACACTAGATGATATACCATATAAAATTGATATTAATGCTAAATGATTTACAATATTTTCTTTTAAAATAATAATTGCTAAAATATAAAAGAAATTTAATATTACACCAATTCTAAACATTCCTATTCTAAATCTATTCTTTATTATACTTGCTACTATAAAGCTACCAATAGCAAGTAGTATATATGAAAATATATAATATATAGATAAATCAACAATACTTTCTTGTGATGTTTTAATAAAATAAGCAGTTAAAAATGGTCCTAAAAATAATACCATAATTTTTTTCATTGCATTTATTGCAATAATTATATTTCCTTCTAATTTTTTTTCCATGACTACCACCTATATTATTTCATCTATCAAATGAGAAACACTTTCATATTCCTTTATAGCTACTTGCTTTATTTCATCTACTGAATTAACCATTGCATATCCATTAAAATCTTTAATCATTTCTATATCACTATAACCATCACCAATTGTATAGACATTTTCCTGTAATATATTTAATCTGTCTATCAATAAATTTATGGCATTTGATTTATTTGTTTTATTTGAAATTATTTCTAATGAATTTTCAGTAACATAATAAGAATTAACATCGTCAGAATACTTATTATTTATTATTTCATTAATAGTCATTGCCTCTTCTTTAGTATTATATTTAACATTTATCTTTGTTAAATTATTATGTTCGAAATCAACTCTACTTTCTAATTTACTACAACAAAAACCTTTTATTGATTTTTCTAATTGCAAATCTTCTTTAATATTATTTATAACATTATCATTTATAGAAAAATTTACAAAAATATTATCGTTTTTATCTAATATTGTTGCACCATGATTAATAATTACATAATCATAATCAAAATTATACATATTGACTTTATTATGAAAATCAAAATAACTTCTACCTGTTGCAATAACAAATATATTGCCTTCTTTTCTAAATCTATCTACTGCTTCTTTATTGATTTCTATATCTTCATCATTTAAATAAAATGTTTGATCATAATCACTAACTAAAATCTTTTTATTTGTATTCACTATAAACACAACCTTTCTTGTTGAATAATTTAAAGTTTAACTTATAATTATTATATCAGAATTTTCTACATATTGATATGAAACCATAAAAAAATTAGACATTAAATCTAATTTCATCTATCTTTCAAAATCATCTCTATTTTTTTCTTTTTTATTAATAACACTAGTATATTCTTTTTCGTCCATAATACCATTTATAAATAAATTATCAGCCATTTCTTTATATTTATCATCTTTATCGCCAAATATACCATGTATTTTATCGTGAATAAATTTTACCACTCTTTGAAATTTATCTTTCCAATAATCTAATGTATCTTTTAAATCTTCTATTTTAGATTTTAAAGATGATATTTCATTGTCCTTATTATTTAAATCATATCTCAAATCATTTATTTCTTCATTTTGTAATTTAACTCTTTTTCTTAAATCTTCAATAGAGTTATGATTTTCTTCAAAATCTTCTTTTATTTTATCTACTGCTAAAGAGTAATTAGTTATTTCTTTAAAATCATTTGTTGATTTACTTACTTCTTCTATATAATCAATTATCTTATCTTTATTTTGATTAGATAAAAGTAAATTCTTATTTGATAAAGGTTGATTCTTTAAATTATTAATAATATCTTTTATTTCTTCTGATTTAGTATTTAAGTCTTTTGTTTGATTATTTAGTTTATTTATTTTTTGTCTTTGTTTATTATAATTTTTCTTTAACTCATCATAATCAGCCATTTGACTAACTCTATAATCTATATTTCTTCCTTTTTGTTTATCTTTTAATACTGCATTTAAGCCGTATTCTTTATTAAATGATTCAATGCATTTATCTCTCATTTTATCTTGTATTTTAGGTAAGTTATCTTTCGTAAAAACACTGCATTTACCAACTTGTTTACTCATACCTGTTTTACAATTATCTTTTACTGCAATTCCTACTATATGAAGATGTGGAGAAGATTCATCAAAATGTATAGTCGCATTTGCTACTTTAAAATCTGGGACTAATTCTTTTAAATATAAAACTTGTTCATCATAAACATTTTCCATTTTATACATTTCTTTATCGTCTTTATCCCACCAATAATCCATATCTCCAAGTTCAATAATTATTTCTACTGCAAGATCATGTTTTGTATCATTACTTATCTTACTATAATAATCTTTTATCTTTCTATCATCTCTTGTTTGTTTAGAATTATATTCTAATCTTGCTTCTTCAAATTCTTGTTTATATAATTCTTTAACATCTTTTACAATATCATTTGAACCATATAGAGTTTTAATCTTTTCAGGATTATTATCATATTGTCTTAAATTGTGATGATTTACTTTTGATAACTGCATAGCATTTTGAATAGCATTATTATTATAGTTAGTAGGAGTATTCTTTTGCTTTGCTTTTTTAGTTTTATTCTTATCATTTCCAATATGAAACGAATATGCTAGTTCTACCATAATTTCACCTCCAATTCTATCTTGAAAAGGGCTTTTTTAAGCACATGTCAAGATGTATAACTCCCTATATATCTTGTCATACTAACAAGATATGGGAGCTAAGGTTTAACACCTTAGAATCCGTTTATCTTATTCAAACTATAACTAAAACTTCGTAATAGTTATAGTTTCATAAGATAGAATAAAATGTTATCGCCACTTTCATTTACTTCGTAAACAAAACGTGCCACTCATTTTATTATGAAGAAATTTCATCTTCTGAATTTTCTTCATCTTCATAGTAAGGAACAGGTTTTGATTCTACGAATATAGGTTCCTTACTATATACAACATTACCATCACATTCAGCTGGTATAAATTTGAATACATCATCTTCATTTTCTAGTAATGTTCCATTATCTTCTTTTACATATAATACGCCTAGATTATATGTATCCATTTTCTCATCAGGATCTATCTTTCTATAATCTTCAAGTGGGAATACTCTAACAATTATCTTCTTATCTTCTAAAAAGTTAAAATAAAATACTTTATCTTTAACACTATAAGTTGCTTCATAATAACCTACATCATAGAATTGTCTTAATCTCATAATTTGCTGTGCCATTTCTTCTTCGGGTAGATATTCACTAAATCTTATCTTTCCATAAATATTTCCAAATAATGATGGAACATATCTATCATAATAACCTTTGAAATATAAATCATTAGATGTACTTGCTATACTTTCTCTAAACTTAATAAATTCTACATCAGTATATTTTCCATATTTATCAGTTAGTTCTATTTCTTCAATATATTCCATTATAAGTTCTGCTTTCTCATCTCGTGTGTACTCATTCCAAAATTTATTTCTTTGTTTAAATTTATCTGGGTACTTGATAGAATTGATAAAGTCGATATCTCTTTTAACTAAAATATCATTAGGAGTAAATTTTAATTTTTCACACACTTCAGTTTCATTTAATTTAGTTTCCAAGTCATTTATAATATCTTCAACTTTCTTTCGTTCTGCATTATATTCTTTTAAAGTAAATACCTCATTTATATATGCTTCTCTAATCCTATCAAATTTAGATTTTTGACTCTTTAATTCTTTTTCTAATTCTTCTTTTGGATTTTCTATTTTTTGTTTAATCATAGGTAAAAAGTATTGATTAACAATTGAATCATATTCTACGATTGAATCCATATATTCATCTATTGTTTTTTCTATTTCTGGTTCTTTAAAACTAATCTTACAATCATGACAATAATAGTAATAATATGAATTACCATTTTTCTTGGTAGTTGCTTTACCACCTAATATTCTTTTACATTTAGGACATTTTAGTTTTTGCATAAATAGATAAGTTAAAGTTCTTTGAAAACTTCTAGAGTTTTTCTTTTGTTGCACCTGACATTCTTCCCAATATTCTTTACTTACTAATGGTTCGACTACATCAAAATAATAAGTAGGTTTCTTTGTCCTTCTACCATGAATAAAATCTCCTTTATAAATCGGATTTTCAAGTATATTTAAAATAGTGGAATCTCTCCAATTAGTTTTATCTAATACTTTTTCTTCATTTAAGATATTGCTTATCTTTTTATATGATAATCCATCATGATACATATTAAATATTCTTATAGCAACATCTTTAGTAGCATAATCAATTACCAATTTCTTATCTTCATGTTTATAACCTAAAGGTGCTTGATGCGGAATATGACCAACTTTAATAGCTCCTGCTAGTCCTATTTTAGTTCTTTCGCTTGTTCTTTCAATTTCTTGTTGTGAAACTGATGTAAGTATTCTAGAAATCATTTTACCATTGGCATTAGTTGTATTTATTTCATCATTTGCACAATCTAAATAAGCATCATTTTCTTCTAAAAATGTAAGTATTTTTTCCCAGTCTGAAACAGACCTAGTTAATCTATCTAATTTTAATACTACAATAGTATTAACTTTCTTATCTCTAACATCTTGTAATAATCTTTCAAATTCAGGTCTATAATTGCCTGTTTTAGCACTTATTCCTCGTTCTTCATATACATCATATACTTCATAGTTTTTATACTCACACATGGTCCTTAAACGCTTTTCTTGTTCTGGTAAACTAAATCCTTCTCGTGCTTGATCTTCAGTAGATACACGAATATAAAGTCCTGCAACTTTCTTTTCTTCATTCATTAAAACTCAACTCCTTTTACTAAAAAAGAGGAGACAATAGTATTTAATTAAGCCTAAATACTACTGACTCCTCTAATAATTCAATATTATATTTTTTGGGTATATTGTGTTTATATTTCATAGATGTACCTCCATTTCTAGAGCATACCTCTTTCATTGGTTATTTATAATATCACTTTTTTAGAATTAGTCAATACCCTGATTAGGGTACTAGTATTTAGTTTTCTTTTATATAATTTTCTAGTTCTGATAGTTTTATCTTTTTACCAAGATTATGAATATAGATTTCATTTGAATAATTAAATGCTAGATAGAGTTTATTATTAATAATAATTCTATGTGGCTCAATATAAGTCAAATTAGTATGTTCTATCTTCCTAATACTACCATTTTCTATTGAGAAAGTAGTATTACAAAAATCACATATAAGATTTAATCTAGAAACTAATGATTCATCAATTTCAATTTCTTCTTTAATTATTTTTATCATAGACACCAACCTTTCTATGATTTTTTCTTATAAAACGAAAAAATCAATCATTTCTGATTGATATCTATCTAAAAGTTCGAATAGTTCGAACAGATTCGTCAATGGTGGAGCTGAGGAGAATCGAACTCCTGTCCGAAAATAAAGCTACGCAAACCTCTACAAGTTTAGTTAACTAATTATTCTCATACATCATTCAAGTAGTTAACGACCAAAATAATGTACCAGTCAATTAATTCTTTCTATCTTCTAGACAAAAAATAGCTATACCCTACTAAAATGAACTCTAAATTATCTCATAGGGAAAAGATAAAAAAGAGTGCAGGCCTTTATATTATATTAGGCAAAAGCAACAGCTTGGCGTGTACCAAACATGTTAGCAACTGCATTTTTAATTTTGTTTGCGTTTATTTTTTTGTGCCGTGACGTGAGCATACGACTTGCCATCTGCGCTCTAATATTCCCGTCGAAACCATATCAGCCCCATGTAGCTAGATTATATCACATATATTTAAATTTTCCTAGTATAAACATAAAAAAAACGCTGTCAATATTTAGTAAAAGACTAAATAAAAAAAATCATTTATGGTATAATATATGATGGAGGTAGATGTATATAATGGAACAAATAAAACAAGAATGGAAAAATTTTAATGAAGGTCCATGGTGTAATGAAATTAACGTTAGTGATTTCATTAAAAGAAACTATAATGCCTATAATGGTGATGAAAGTTTCTTAAGTGAACCAACAGACAAAACAAAAAGAGTTTTAAAAATATATGAAGACATGTGTCAAGAAGAAGTAAAAAAACATGTTATTGATATTGACGTAGATCACCCTGCAGGAATTAATGCTTTTGCACCTGGATATATAAGTGAAGACGATGATATAATTGTTGGACTTCAAACTGATAAACTAGGAAAAAGAAGTATTGTTCCTAAAGGTGGAATTAAAATGGTTTATCAAGAACTAGATGCTTATGGTTATAAGATGAATCCAGAACTTGAAAAATTTATTAAAAAAACTAATTTAGTAAAAACTCACAATGATGGTGTTTTTGATGCCTATACAAAAGAAATTAGAACAGCACGCCACGTTAAATTATTAACCGGTCTTCCAGATGCCTATGGACGTGGAAGAATTATTGGAGATTATCGTCGCATTGCTCTTTATGGAATTGATTACTTAATGGAACAAAAGAAAAGTGATTGGGACAACATGAAAATCACTGTTATGGACGATGAAACTATCCGTTTACGCGAAGAAATCTCAATGCAATATAAAGCTTTACAAGAAATTAAAGATATGGCTGCAAGCTACAATATTGATATTTCTAAACCAGCTAAAAATGCCAAGGAAGCAGTTCAATGGACATACTTTGGTTATTTAGCAGCTATTAAAGAAAATAATGGTGCTGCAATGTCTTTAGGAAGAGTAGATGCATTCTTTGATATTTACTTTGAAAGAGATATTAAAAATGGTGTCTTAACTGAACAAGAAGCTCAAGAAATTATCGATCAATTTGTTATAAAATTAAGAGCTGCTAGACACCTAAGAACACCAGATTATGATGAATTATTCTCAGGTGATCCAACTTGGGTAACTTGCTCTTTAGGTGGTCTTACTACCGAAGGAAAATCTATGGTTACTAAGACATCATTCCGTATAGTTCATACTTTAGAAAATCTAGAAAGTGCTCCAGAACCAAATATGACTATTCTATGGGCACAAAACTTACCAGAAAGTTGGAAAAAATATTGCTCTAAAATTAGTATTGCAACTGATTCAATTCAATATGAAAATGATGATGTCATGCGTCCAAGTATGGGTGATGATTATGCTATAGCTTGCTGTGTATCTGCTATGCGTGTTGGTAAAGATATGCAGTTCTTTGGAGCTCGCTGTAACCTAGCAAAGACACTACTTTATGCTATTAATGGTGGTATTGATGAAATCAAACGTCAACTAGTTATTCCAGGATTTGAAAAAATGACAGATGAGGTATTAGATTACAACAAAGTAAAAGATGCTTACTTCAAAATGATGCACGAAGTAGCAAGAATCTATGCCGATGCTATGAATATTATTCACTACATGCATGATAAATATGCATATGAAGCCGGCCAAATGGCTTTACATGATACAAATGTAAATCGCTTAATGGCATATGGTGTAGCCGGATTCTCAGTTGCAGTAGATTCTCTATCAGCTATTAAATATGCTAAAGTTAAACCAATTCGTGATGGAGAAGGAATTACAGTTGATTTTAAAATTGAAGGAGAGTTTCCTAAATATGGTAATGATGATGATCGTGTAGATGAAATAGGAAAAGAAATTCTCGATGTATTCTATAAAGAATTAAGTTCTCATCCATGTTATAGAAAAGCTCATCCAACTCTATCAGTACTTACTATTACATCTAATGTAGTATATGGTTCAAATACAGGTGCTACACCAGACGGAAGAAAAGCTGGTGTTGCCTTCGCTCCAGGTGCAAATCCAATGCACGGAAGAGATCAAAATGGTGCTATCGCTTCCCTTAACTCAGTGGCTAAACTTGATTGGGAAAATTGCTGTCGTGATGGTATCTCAAATACATTCTCAGTTATACCTAGCGCTTTAGGTCAAACAAAAGAAGAACAAATTGAAAACTTAGTTAACTTAATGGATGGATATTTTTCTCAAGGAGCCCATCACTTAAATGTTAACGTATTAAATCGTGAAACATTAATTGATGCCATGAATAACCCTGATAAGTACCCATTACTAACAATTCGTGTATCTGGTTATGCTGTTAGATTTAATAAATTGACAAGAAAACAACAAGAAGAAGTTATTGCTAGAACATTCCATGAGAAGATGTAATATGAAAGCAAGTATTGATTCTATTGAAACTTTTGGTTTAGTAGATGGTCCTGGAATTAGATGTGTAGTTTTCTTCAACAGCTGTAAATTGAGATGCAAATATTGTCACAACCCAGAAATGTGGAAAATGAAAGAAAATAATTATACAGTTGAAGAAGTATTTAAAAAGATTATGCGCTGTGAACCATACTTCAAAAAAAATGGCGGAGTTACCTTTTCAGGGGGCGAACCCTTAATACATAGTAACTTCATAATTGAATTATCTAAACTATTAAAAAAAGAAAATATTCATATTGCCTTAGACACCGCTGGTGTTGGTTTAGGAAATTATGACGAAATCTTAAAATATGTTGACTTAGTAATTTTAGATATTAAACATACAACCGAAGAAGGTTATAAAAATATTACCGGTCACGAAATTGATGAAGTCGAAAAATTTATTAAAGTTTTAAACAATTCAAATAAACCTGTTTGGATTAGGCAAGTAATAGTTCCAGATATAACCGATACCAAGGAATATATGAATAGTCTAGTAAAATATCTTCAAAAAATAAAAAATATTGAGCGAATTGACTTCTTACCTTTTCACAGACTAGGTGAAGAAAAATATAAAGTTCTAAATATTGACTATCCATATAAAGATAAAAGTGATATGGATAAAACAAAATGCCAAGAATTATACAATGAATTCATAAAAAAATATAAAGAGGAAACCAATAAATAAGTTTCCTCTTTTTTTACAAAAAGTGTAGTTTTAATACATTAATCAAAGTATAAAAGACTTAAAAACTAATAATTTTTAAGTCTTTTTGCAACTTCTCTTTTAATATCTCTTTCTTTTATAGATTCTCTTTTATCATAATCCTTCTTACCACGACATACTCCAAGAGCTACTTTTAATTTATTATCTTTAAAATATAACTTTAAAGGTACAAGAGTAAGTCCTTTTAGTTCAATAGCTTGCAAAAGTTTTTTTATTTCCTTTTTATGTAACAGCAATTTTCTTGATCTTGTTTCCTCATGATTAAAAATATTTCCCTCTTTATACTGTCCTACATACATATTGAGTAAAAACACTTCTCCATTTTTTATAATTCCATAACAGTCTTTAATATTACAGTTTCCCGCTCTAATCGACTTTATTTCTGTACCTGTAAGTACAATACCAGCCTCAATTACTTCTTCAACATAATAATCATGATTGGCTTTTCTATTCAATATTTCCATCTAATCACTCCCCTGTAAGTCCCCAAACTAAATCTTGATATCTAGAACTAACAATGTTCTTAAAATTATCATAATATGACATATAATTAGGTAATAATGTGTTATCTAATTGTGGATAAGGATAAACCTTAAAATTTCTGTTATAACTATAATAAGACTTAGTATAAATTAATTCTGCCTTAGGCTCTTCTATCGTAATAGTTACACTATCATCAACATTAATGACTTTTTTTAATGTAACCTCCATCATCAAACCAGTTAATCTCTCTATTCCAATCTGATCAGAAATAAAATTTCCTAAAGAATAAATAACAAAAGTTTTTCCATCATTTATATACTCAACCGGTTCAACCACATGTGGATGAGTACCAATTATTAAATCAACCCCTAATGATGCTAAATAATTCGCAATATTAGTCTGTTCTTTTGATACTCCGTGATAATATTCTGTACCCCAATGCATCGCAACAATTATAACATCAACTAAATCTCTTACCGCTTCAACATCAGCTTTTGCTTTACTATCCGAATAAACATTGTTTAAATACTCTTTTCCAAATGGTGTTTCCAAACCATTTGTCCATGTTGTATATGACAAAAAAGCATATGAAATACCATTCACCTGATATACCTTTGGGCTATTTCTCTCCTCTTGTGACAACCATTGACCACTATGTACAACATTTTCCTTAGAATTCCAATAATTAACTGAATTAATTACCCCAGCCTCTCCCTTATCCATAGTATGATTAGTCGCTAAAGAAACCAAGTTAAAACCAGCATCTATAAAAGCATCTCCAACTTCTTGTGGCGAATTAAATCTTGGATAATTAGAGTAACCTAATGCTGCTCCACCTAAAATAGTCTCTTGATTATAATAGTTCAAATCATATTTAGAAGCAATAGGTTTTATAAGTTCTAACATACTTCTAAAATTATAACTACCATCATTTTGCCTTGCATCTTCATAAACTGAACTATGAATTAAAGCATCACCAACCATCAAAAGCTTTGCAGTACGTACCACTGGAATCTTCTCAATAGTAGTTAAACTCTTTGTTTTCTTTACTTTTGAATTAGTCTCAGAATAATAAATAACTACTCCAAATAAAATTAAAATAAAAATAGAAAATATCAGCAAAAATCTAATCAATTTAGAATCTTTAATTTTTTTAATATTCCCTATTTCCATAACCTACACCTACAATTTTCTAATAACTTCAAAATCAATAATTTTCTCCTCTTTTGAAGCTCTTACAACCTTAATTAATAATTTATCTCCAATCGTATATTTAACATGACTTCTTTCACCTGTCAATGTCATTCGCTCTTCATCATAATGAAAGAAATCAGGCATATCTCTAAGTGGAACTAATCCTTCAATTAAATTATCAAGTTGAACAAACATTCCAAAACTTGTTACTGAAGAAATCATTCCTTCAAATTCCTCTCCAATATGTTCCTCCATATACTCAGCCATTTTCATATCTTCAACTTCTCGTTCACATTCTATAGATGCCCTTTCTCTTGAAGAAGATTGTTCTGAGACATAAACTAGCTTATCTTCCCATTTTTTTACTGTCCCCATATCTAACTTTCTATCAAACAAGTACGTGCGTAACAAACGGTGTACAGTTGTATCAGGATAACGTCTAATTGGAGAAGTAAAGTGTGTATAACAAGTACTAGCTAATCCATAGTGTCCTAAATTTTCAGGCTTATAAACTGCCTTCTGCATACATCTAAGTAATAAGCCAGATAAAATTTTATATTCTGGCTTATCCGCTAAATACTTAAGTAATCTTTGCATAGTTGTTGGTCTAGTATCTTTTATATCTCCCGATATTTGATAACCTAAATTACCAATAAAACTTAAGAAACTTCTTATTTTATCTTCTTCTGGTACTTCATGAACACGATAAATAAAAGGTAAATTCATAAAATAAATATGACTTGCAACACACTCATTAGCAGCAATCATAAAATCTTCAATTAAATTTTCACCAACACCCCGTTCACGAATTTTAATTTCAACAGGCTTACAATTTTCATCTACTAAAATTTTTGCCTCATCTACATTAAAATCCAAGTATCCCCTTTTAATTTTAGCTTTTCTTAAAATACTAGCAAGATCTGCCATCAATTTCAAACTATTAACATATGGCTCATATCCATCAGGAACAACATTTTTCTCTAAAATACTATTAACATTTTTATAAGTCATTTGAATACGAGATCTAATAACACTTGGAAATATTTCATAATCAACTAATCTTGCTGTACTATCAAATTCCATAACACAAGAAATTGCTAATCTATCAACATTGGGATTTAACGAACAAATACCATTAGATAATTCGTGGGGTAACATAGGAATAACTCTATCTACTAAGTAAACACTTGTCCCACGCTCCAACGCTTCATTATCAAGTGGAGAACCTTCTTTTACATAATAACTAACATCCGCAATATGAACTCCTAATTTATAATGTCCATTAACAAACTTCTCAATTGAAATTGCATCATCAATATCTTTAGTATCATCACCATCAATAGTAAAGATTTCCATATCACGTAAATCACGTCTACCAACCATCTCTTCTGGTAAAACTTCCATATTAATGTTTTTAACTTCTTCTTTTACATCATCTGGAAAAACTGTATTAATATTATACTTATAAATTATTGATAAAATATCTACTCCAGGATCATTTTTATGTCCTATAATTTCAATTACTTTACCTTCATACCTATTGCTTTTATTAATCTTTTTCACAAGCTCAACAACTACTTTATGCCCATCTACAGCATTCATTGACTTATCTTTTGGAATTTGAATATTAAATTTAATTCTCTTATCATCAAGTTCAAGATGTCCCATTCCTTTACTATCAAAAGTTATTTCTCCAATATAACGCTCAACTTGTCTCTTTAAAACCCTTAAAATTCTACCTTCCAAACGATCTAAATTCATCTTGCTAGTAATTTCAACTAAAACAATATCATCATGAATGGCACCATTCATATTTTCTTGTGCTACATAAACATCATCTTTTAAGTTATCAATTTCAACAAAGCCAAAACCTTTCTTGTTAACACGCATAAGTCCCTTACGTAAATGACTATCTTCAAGCATCATATATTTGTCCTTATTAGAACGATATACCACAACATCATCAACTAATTTTCTTAATTCTTCACTAAAAATCTTAGTCTCTTCTACTGTATTTAGATCTAACTTGTCTTGTAATTCATAAATAGTTAGTGCTCTAGCACTATTTTTAAGTACTCTAATTATGTCGTCTCTCATGAAATCCCCTCTATCCTCTAATTATATTATACTTTATTTTTTACTATATAACTAGTCTTTTTTGCAAAGAAAAAGAGCAATAAGCTCTTACATAAACATCGATAATAAACAAATGATAAAAAAGCTAAGTCCTAACACTAATGTAACTCTACTTATAAACAATTCAGAACCACGTTCTTTTCTTTTTGTAAATAAGTCTGAATTACCACCAGAAATAATTTGTGCAGCACTTTCAGCCTTACCACTTTGTAAAAGCACAATTATAATTAATAAAATTGAAACTACTAAAAGCAATATTTTCATAGTTCACCTCCGTAAATAACATCAATATAATAACATAAATACCTTTTCATTGCAACTCATTAATATTGGATTCCCCAGACAACTCTATGTTTTGCTTCTTTTCCACAAACAGCACATTTATGTACTGGCTTTTCTTCTTCCAAAATACATCTAGATTTTAAACCATTAATTTCTTTTAATGAAGCTTCACACTCAATAGAACCACACCAATCAGCAATAATAAATCCTGGATTATTCTCGATAATATTACGCATTTCTTCCACTGTTTCAGCCTCATATGTCATCTTATCTCGTCTTTCTTTAGCGCGAAGATAAAGATTATTTTGAATATCATCCATTAAATTTATAGTATAATCCACAATGTCAATATCACTAGATACTTCCATTTTTTCTTGTGTATCACGCCTTGCAATTGTATAAACATTTCTTTTTAAATCCCTTTCTCCAATTTCAATTCTAACAGGAATACCATTAACTTCTGCTTCCTTAAACTTAAATCCCGGAGATTTATTAGAATCATCTACATAAACAGATATACCATTCTTCTTTAATGTATCATAAACTTCATCAACCTTATCTAAAACATTACCAATTGGTACAATAACAACCTGTTTTGGAGCAATTTTTGGAGGTAATACTAATCCAAAATCATCACTATGAACCATTATTAAAGCTCCAATCATTCTGGTAGTAGTTCCCCAAGATGTTTGATATGCATACTCTTGTTTATTATCTTTATTAACAAAACTTATATCATAAGCTTCTGAAAACTTTTGTCCAAAATAGTGACTTGTACCAGACTGTAAAGCTACACCATTGTACATTAATGCTTCAATTGTTAAAGAATATTCTGCTCCTGCAAATTTTTCTTTCTCAGTCTTTTTACCAGTAATAACGGGGATAGCTAAATATTCTTCAAAAAACTTTTTATAAATATTTAACATCTGTCTTGCCTCTGCTTCCGCTTCTTCACTAGTCGCATGAACAGTATGACCTTCTTGCCACAAGAATTCCCTACTTCTTAAAAATGGTCTTGTTGTTTTCTCCCACCGCATTACACTACACCACTGATTATATTTCATTGGTAAGTCTCTATAAGATTTAATTGCACTACTAAAGTAATCACTAAATAAAGTTTCACTAGTAGGTCTAATACAAAGTTTTTCTTCCAACTCTTTCTTTCCACAATGTGTAACCCAAGCAACTTCTGGAGCAAATCCTTCAATTAATTCTCCTTCTTTTTTCATTAAACTTTCAGGTATAAGCATTGGCATATAAACATTCTGATGACCAGTTTCTTTAAACATTCCATCTAATATGCTCTGCATTTTCTCCCAAATAGCATAGCCGGCAGGTTCAAAAACAACACACCCTTTAACATTAGAATAATCACAAAGTTTTGCCGCCTTAACAACATCAGTATACCATTTCGCAAAATCAACATCTCTACTAGTTATAGCATCATTTTTCATAAATTACCTCCAAATATAAAGGATGATACCTAAAGGAGTGCCTAAAGCACGGTACCATCCTTATTTTAACTCTAATTTTTAACGATGTAATAACACCGGAAATATATATTTCACCATGAAAGATAGGAATTGTACTAGATTATCATTAAGTTCACACTATCCTTAATTCACTGTTCATAAGAGCAAGTACAATTATGGTCTTTCATATAGATTTACATTATAATATTATTATTATAGAACATTGTCAAGAAAAATTAATTTAATTCTTCTTCAATTCTCATTAATTGATTATATTTACAAATACGATCTGTTCTAGACATAGACCCAGTCTTAATTTGTCCCAAATCAAGTCCAACAGCTAAATCAGCAATTGTAGTATCCTCAGTCTCACCACTACGATGTGAAATTATAGTTTTATATCCATGTTTCTTAGCTAATTCAATAGTTTCTAAAGTTTCCGTAATAGTACCAATTTGATTAACTTTTAAAAGAATTGCATTTCCAGCATGATTATCAATTCCCATTTGAAGACATTTCTTATTTGTGACAAATAAATCATCTCCAACTAATTGTATTTTATCACCTAAACGTTCAGTAATTAATCTAAATCCTTCCCAATCATTTTCATCAACAGGATCCTCAATTGAAACAATTGGATATTTATTAACTAATTCTTCATAGAAGTTAATTAATTCTTCAGTTGTTAACTCTTTTCCATCAACGTGATATTTTCCATCTTCATAAAATTCAGAGGCAGCAACATCAATAGCTATTTTTACATCTTTAGAAGGATCATAACCAGCTTTTTGAATTGCCTCAACTATTAAATCAAATCCCTCTTTATTTGAGCTTAAATTAGGTGCAAAACCACCTTCATCACCAACTCCAGTAAAGTATCCCCTATCATTTAAAACTTTCTTTAAACTATGAAAAACTTCTGCTCCAACACGAACTCTTTCTTTAATAGTATCACGTTGTGGAACAATCATAAATTCTTGAAAATCAAGGTTATTGTCAGCATGAGCACCACCATTAATTATATTCATCATTGGAACAGGTAAAGTCTTACCATTACCAACATATTTATAAAGTGGCATTCCAACATTAAGTGCACTTGCTTTTAAAGCTGCCATACTTACTCCTAAAATAGCATTAGCTCCTAAATTAGATTTAGTCTCAGTACCATCTAATTCAATCATAGCATAATCTAATTCTTTTTGTTTTTCAGCATCCATTCCAATAACTCTATCACGAATAACAGTATTTACATTTTCAACAGCTTTAAGAACACCCTTACCATTGTATCGACTACCACCATCACGTAATTCTAATGCTTCACGATCACCAGTAGATGCACCACTTGGTACAGCCGCACGTCCTACAATACCATTCTCTAAAATAACATCAACTTCTACAGTTGGATTACCTCTAGAATCTAATATTTCTCTAGCTTTAATATCTTTAATTTTCATATAATTCCTCCTTTTATAAGCACATTGTCAAATTACACATTACACCATCTTAGTAATTTCAATTTCTTATACCAATTTTATTTTTAAGTTCTTTAACTTTATCCTTAAACTCTGCTCCTCGAACCTCACATTCTTTATATTGATCCCATGAAGCTGAGGCAGGACTCAATAATATTATATCATTAGAAGTAGATTCCTCAAAACATTTATCAAAACCATCTGTCAAATGCTCATAAATATATGTTGGTATATTTAAACTATTTCCAAATTCTAAAACCCGATCTCGACATTGCCCAATACCAATAATAGCCTTAACTTTATCCATATGTGATGCTAAATCATTAAAATTCTGTCCTCTTTCTAATCCACCCAATATCAAAATAATTGGCTGTTTAAAAGAAGATAAAGCTATCTGCGTACATCTAATATTAGTAGCCTCAGTATCATTATAAAATTTACGTCCTAAAACTGTATCAACATATTCCAACCTATGTTCAACACCTTTAAAATTATAAATAACATCACCAATAACTTCATTAGAAACATTAAACTCTTTTGCAATCATAATTGCACCCATACAATTCTCTATATTATGCCGTCCTACTATAAATAATTTATCAGTATCTATGATATCTTCCCCATAGTAATAAATTTTTCCATTCTTTAAATAGCACCCATTAATTTCTTTACTACTAGAAAAAAACTTAACAGTAGATTTAATATTTTTAGTAGCTTCTAAAACATCTTCATTGTCAATATTTAATATCGCAATATCTTTTGAATCATGATTTTGAAACAACTTAGTTTTTACTTTTTTATAGCTATCATAACTCTTAAAAAAATCAATATGAGCTGGCGACAAATTAGTCATTAGGGCAACATCTGGATTAAATTGTATAAGATTTTCAAGTTGCTGACAAGAAATCTCCATAACTAATATATCACCACTATTTATCTGATCTAAAAGACCACATAAAGGATACCCAATATTTCCTGCTAATTTAACTTTCTCACCAAAGGCTTTTCTCATTATTTCATAAGTAAGTGTTGTTGTTGTTGTTTTACCATTAGTACCGGTTATCGCTATTATTCTCACATTTTCTGGCAATAATCTATAACCAAGTTCTACTTCATTAATTACTTCTATTCCAAGTTCTCTAGCCTTAAGCACATATTTATGATCAATTGGTACTCCAGGATTTTTAATTAAGTAATCATAACTTTCATCTAACAAATCATCAGGATGAGATCCTAACACAAGTCTTACTCCTAAATTATTTAATTCTTCAATTTGATTTCTATCTAACTTTTCTTCAGACTTTGAATCATTTAAGACAACTTCATTACCTCTAGAACATAAAACTTTAGCAGCTGAATAACCACTACGAGCTAAGCCCAAAATTAGTACTTTTTTATTTTCAAACATATATATCACCAATAATATTATACTACCTAACTAAATTTTTAACTACTATAAAATGTTAAGACAATATTGAAACAATATAAAAAAATATGTTATAATACATAAAAGATGAGAAAGGAATATCGATATGAAAATAGTAACACTAAGGCCAGATCAATTTGACAAATTTGCTAATAAACATCGCTATAGAAATTTTTATCAAACATCATCATATGCTAAATCAATGTTAAGATTTGGTTATAGTGTTCATTTTCTAGGATTTGTAAATAGTAAAAATTCCTTAATAGGAGCAACATTCATTGCTTACAAAGAAGTATTTATGAGTAACAAAATAGCCTATGCTCCTAGAGGTATATTATTTGATTTTAATGATTCATCAGAAGTAAGAAAATTAGTAGAAAAATTAAAACAAGTATTAGGAAAACAAGGTTTTATGCTTTTAAGAATGGACCCTTACATACCTATAAGTATTAGAAGTTGTGAAGGAAATATTATAAATATAAATAATCAAGAAGATTTAATAATGGAAAATCTAGCTGCTTCAGGCTTTGAATATAAAGGAAAAAATTTATATTTTGAAAATGAAAAACCAAGATGGGAAGCCTTAGTACTATTAAATAAACCAGCTGAAATGATATTTGAAAGTTTTGACAAAAGAACAAGAAATAAAATACGTAAATCCTCAAATAGTGGTCTGGAAATATATAAGGATAAAGAACAAAATATAAAGCCACTATTTGAATTTATTAAAAAAGATGAAAAAAAACCTTTTGCTTACTACCAAGAATTATGTAAAAGCTTTAAAGATGATTTTGAAGTATACTATGCTAAAATAAATCCAGAATCATTTGTAATTAATAGTCGTAAAACATATGAACAAGAAATATTAAATAATGAACAACTTGCAGAACAAATTCAACTATATGATATAAAAGATAAAGAAAGAAATAATATATTAAATAAAAAAATGGAATCAGATAAACTAATGACTGTTTATAAAAACCATATGCTTATGGCCACTGAGTTATTAAAAAAATATCCTCAAGGAATAATAGTAGGCGGAGCAATTGTTATTAATTATGACAACGCTGCCTATATATTAGTAGAAGGATTTAATGAAGAATATTCTACCTTAAATTCCAATTATTTAATAAAATGGCAGATAATATTAGATAGCATTGCAAAACAATTTAAATATGTTAATTTAGGTGCTATTTCTGGAAATTTTAAAGAAGATAATAAATATAGTGGATTAAATGAAGCAAAGTTAGGATTTAATGCAGTAGTTTCCGAATATATAGGAGAATTTGATATAATTTTAAACAATTTCTCTTATAATCTATTTAAAAATTTCAGTAAAAATAAATAAAAAGACATGAACATTAAATTTAATTCATGTCTTTTACTTCATAATCTTAAAAGAAAAATCGCCGAAGCGATTTTTTTAATTTATCATTAAGCAATGATTTCAGTAACGTTACCAGCACCAACTGTACGTCCACCCTCACGAATAGAGAATTTTGTACCTTGTTCAAGTGCAATTGGATGAATTAATTCAACCTCAAAGTTAACGTTATCACCTGGCATAACCATTTCAACACCTTCTGGTAATGTGATAACACCAGTTACGTCTGTAGTTCTAAAATAGAATTGAGGACGATAGTTTGTAAAGAATGGTGTATGACGTCCACCCTCTTCTTTGCTTAATACATAAACTGCAGCTTTGAATTTATGATGAGGTGTAACACTTCCTGGTTTAGCAAGAACTTGTCCACGTTCAACTTCTTCACGAGAAATACCACGTAATAAAACTCCAGCATTATCTCCAGCTTCAGCATAATCTAATTGTTTACGGAACATTTCAATTCCAGTAACAACTGTCTTCTTAGTTTCTTTAATACCAACGATTTCAACTTCATCGTTAAGTTTTAATTGACCACGTTCAACACGACCAGTAACAACTGTACCACGTCCAGTGATAGTGAAAACATCCTCAATACTCATTAAGAATGGCTTGTCATTATCTCTAGCAGGTGTTGGAATCCATGTATCAACTGCATCCATTAATTCATTAATCTTACCAACCCAAGCAGGATCACCTTCAAGAGCCTTAAGAGCAGATCCACGAATAATTGGAGTCTCGTCACCTTCAAATCCATATTCATTTAATAAGTCACGAACTTCCATTTCAACTAAATCTAATAACTCTTCGTCATCAACCATATCACATTTGTTTAAGAATACTACCATTTTTGGTACTCCAACTTGACGAGCAAGTAAGATATGTTCACGAGTTTGAGCCATTGGACCATCAGTAGCAGCAATAACTAAGATTGCTCCATCCATTTGAGCTGCACCAGTAATCATGTTTTTAACATAGTCAGCATGCCCTGGACAGTCTACGTGTGCATAATGTCTTTTATCAGTACTATACTCAACATGAGCAGTATTGATAGTAATACCACGTTCTCTTTCTTCTGGTGCTTTATCAATATTATCAAATGCAACAGCTTCATTACCATTTTTACCAGCTAAAACCTTAGTAATAGCAGCAGTAGTAGTAGTTTTACCATGATCTACGTGTCCAATTGTACCAATATTTACATGTGGTTTTGAACGATCAAATTTTTGTTTTGCCATATTATAATTTCCTCCTTTGTAATTTACAACATATATTTTATCTAATAATTGAAGTTTTTTCAACTAT
>CALVRD010000017.1 GCA_944358435.1 uncultured Bacilli bacterium
CTAATCCTCCCATTCTATTTAAAGTATAGCATTTTTTGTGTAAAAAAAAAAGAAATAGGCGATATTTGTGATAAATATGGACACATTTAGATAATATGTATACATTTTATACGACAATTCCTATTCTTTATTTTATTTGCTCATTAAGAATTTAGCAGTTCTAACCATTTGAGCTGTATAACTCATTTCATTATCATACCAAGAAACAACTTTTACTAATTGACCTGATTCAGTATTTAGAACACTTGTTGATAATCCATCTACTAATGAACCACAGCGTCTGCCAATTACATCGCTTGAAACAATTGGATCTTCTGTATATTGAAGGGTTTCATTTTGAGCTGATTTTAAAGTATTATTGATATCTTCAATAGTAACAGTAGTTCCTAATTCTAGAACTAAATCAACTACTGAACCAGTTGAAACTGGAACACGCATAGCAACGCCTTCTAATTTACCTTTTAAATTAGGGCAAACTAGACCGATAGCAGATGCAGCACCAGTTGAAGCTGGAACAATATTTGCTGCACAAGCTCTACCTCTACGGGCCTTAATTCCTTTTTTATGAGCAACGTCTAATGTTGCCTGATCATTTGTGTAAGCATGAACTGTAGTCATATATCCTTTAGTAATTCCAAATTTACGATCTAGAACATCAACTACAGGAGCTAGACAGTTTGTAGTACAGCTAGCAGCTGAAATAATTTTTTCATTTCCTGTTAATGTTTCATGATTAACATTATAAACTATTGTCTTTAAATCACCTTTAGCTGGGGCAGAAATAATTACTTTTTTAGCTCCAGCAGTAATATGAGCCATGGCTTTTTCTTCTGAAGTAAATAAACCTGTACATTCAAATACAACATCTATATCTAAGTCTTTCCAAGGTAACATAGCAGGATCTTTTTCTGCATAAACTCTAACTCTTCTGTTGCCTACAACGATATAGTCTCCTTCAAAAGAAATATCATCGATACGATAATTACCATGATTTGTATCATATTTTAATAAGTATGCTAATTGTTCAGCATCTGTTAAGTCGTTAATAGCGACTACTTCATATTCTTCATTTTCTTCCATTAAACGGAAAGCTAAGCGTCCGATTCGGCCAAATCCGTTAATTGCAACTTTAATCATTACATATCCTCCTTATATTTTCATTATATATTTTTATAGTCTTTACTTCAATAATTTGTACTATTGTTGACATTTTTAGTCATGGAAGCAGCCATTTCCAATAAATTCACGCAGCACAGAATCACTAGGAATATCATCGGCAGGTATAGGTAAGAATAAACGTAAGAAGTTAATTAATCTTTTCGCTTCTTCATAGTATGGTGATTCAAAAGGTACTGAGTATAATAGTGGTTCGACATAAGTTTTTAAAACACCAATTTCATAAATTAGGGCTGAATTTAGTGTGCAATCTGCCTCATCTTGATATGGGAAAATATGGGTTTCTTCACCACGACGAACGCTTACCCAAGTTTTTAAGGTATGTTCAACATTGTATCCTCGTGTTCTATTATCTCTAATTATTCTTCTTAATAGACGATTATCAGTTGTCGATACACGATTATGATCGTCCATATTTAGTTCTGTTAGAGCAGAAATATAAATTTTATACTTTTTTTCACGAGGAATATTAGATAAAATCTTGGGATTTAGGGCATGGATTCCCTCTATTACTATTATGTCCTCATCTTCTAATTTTAATTTATTTTTAAACTCTTTTGTACCTAAAGCAAAATTAAATGTCGGAATAACAACTTCTTCTCCTTTTAAAATACTTTCCATTTGACTGTTAAATAGTTTTAAATCAAGAGCTTCTAGGCATTCATAATCTGGTACACCATTTTTATCTAATGGAGTATCTTCTCTTTCAACAAAATAATCATCCATTGATAATACTTTTGGATTTAAACCAAAACTTTGAAGATACATGCATACTTTTCTTGAAGTAGTTGTTTTTCCAGATGAAGATGGTCCAGCAATTAGGACAATACGAATAGATTTCTTACGATTATTAATTTCTTTAGCAACATTTAGCAGACGATTACTTTGAAGTGTTTCATCAATTCTAATTAAATCACTTATTTTACCGCTTGAAACTATTCTGTTTAAGTCTACTGAATTTTCTATATGAATTATTTTTCCCCATTCATGATGTTCTTTAAATACTCCAAATACTCCAGGACGTGGTATGTATTTTGGTATTTCATCTGGTACATAGACAGTTGGAAATTGTAATAAGAAGCCATCATCATTAATATAAGTTAGGTCAAAAGCAGCTAAACGCCCAGTAGAATTAGGCATTAAATTGTAAAAATAATTATAATAATTACCTAAACGATATAATGTTACATAAGAATTAGTATTATATTTCATTACACCAGCTTTTACAGGATCATTCATCTTTTCAAAATAATCAATTGCTTCCATTCGGTCAATTGTCATTTTCGTTATTGGTATATCTGATGCAATAATAGATTGCATTTCTTGCTTAATAGCTGTTACTTTGCCTTCTGTTAACTTAAAATTTGTTTCAATATAAATTCCTCTATCTAAGGAATGTTGAATAATTGCATTGGCATTTTTCCCATACAACTTCTTAATAGCGTAAATTAATACATAAGTTAAGCCACTAATATGGCATCTAGATCCTTCTCTTGAAGTTAAATCTAAAAATTCAATATTAGAAGGAGCGGTTATTGGAAAAGATAATTCCTTTAAGTTGTTATTGACACGTGCAATAAGGATGGGATACTTATAATTTTTTTGAAATTGGCTAGCAATTTCTTCTAAAGTAACCCCGCAACTTATTTGGTATCTTTGTTTATTTATTGTTATTTCTATGTTTTTAAGCATATCATCACCCTTTATTCTTTTATATTATTATAACATGCTTTTTTATTTATAATATGAATATTTTTTTTGTATTTACACTATACTATGTATAGGTGATGATATGAATTTAGTTCCGGTTGTTGTAGAAAATGATTTAAGTGTTGAGAGAAGTTATGATATTTTTTCAAGATTATTAAAGGAAAGAATTATTTTTTTAGGTGGGGAAATTAATGATGGAGTCGCTAATAATATTGTGGCACAACTTTTATATTTAGATTCACTTGGTAATGATGATATTGCAATTTATATTAATTCTCCAGGTGGTTCTGTTTCAGCGGGAATGGCAATTTATGATACAATGAATTTTATAAAAAGTGATGTTTCAACAATATGCATTGGGATTGCAGCTAGTATGGGTGCGTTTCTGCTAAGTAGTGGTGCTAAGGGAAAAAGATTTATCTTACCAAATGCCGATGTAATGATACATCAACCCCTAGGTGGTGCTGAGGGGCAGGCAACAGATATTAAAATTGCATCCGAGAGGATATTAGGCCTTAGAGAACGTTTGAATAAAATTTTAGCTAAAAATACTGGTAAAAATTTAAAAAAAATCGAACGAGATACAGAAAGGGATAATTATTTAAGTGCTGAAGAAGCTGTAAGTTATGGGCTTGTTGATAAAATTATTCAAAATAAAAGATCTAGCGATTAGATCTTTTTTAATTTTTCTGATAATTCTTTTATTTTACGGAAACGATGATTTAAACCGGATTTAGTTATTTTCTTACCTGTTTCAACAGAAATTATCGCACTTAGTTCTTTTAGTGATGATTCAGGATACTTTTTTCGATACATTACAGCTTCCATGGTTTTATCATCTAATAAGTCTAAATTGCCACTTTCTTCTATAATAGAAATCTCTTCTAACTGAGAAGCAGCAGTTGCGACTACTTTATCCATATTGGCTTGTTCACAGTTATTTAGACGATTAGTTTGATTCTTCTTTTCACGATAAATTTTAGCATCTTCAAAATACATTACAGCTTGTGACGCTCCTAATATTCTAATATAATCGCTTATCTTTTCAGCTTCTTTTATATATATCATGTAGCCTTTATCACGATTTAAAATTTTAGCATTTAAATCAAATATATTTAATAATTTTTGAACAAAAACTGATTCCCCAGGTTTTGATACCAGTAGTTCCATATGATATCTAGAAGTTTTAGGATCGTTTATGCTCCCAGTACATAAGAATACTCCTCGTAAATAAGAACGTATTTCTTCATTTGCTCCTACAATGTATGTTGGAGGCGATTCTAAATATTCATTATTATTATCGTAATAACCAATATCTTTTAAAATTGTGTCTGTTTTAGTAGTTAGTTTTAATAAATATAAGTTTCTCTTACTAAAATTTAAATTATCTTTTGATTCAACACTTAAGTCCACTTCATATAAGTCATGAAAAAAACGTTTTAATCTTTCAATAGTAAAAGTATTTTCAGTTGTTAAACTAAGAACATTGTCTTCAACAGTTCCATTATTACGGATGAATCCTGACAATTCAGCAATCATTTCGGACTTTGTACTTCTAATAAAAGAAATTTCTTTTTTTATATCAACAGTATATGACATTTTATTTCCTCATTAAGTATGAGAATATAAGAGAACTTAATTTTAGACTATTGTGTCTTAAAATATTGTTTTCAACTACTACTAAATCATCTTCTATTAATTCAACACCTAATTTTTCTAAATTTTCATAATCTATGTTTACAGGTTCTTTTTGTTCATCTGTTGAGTATTTTTCAGCTATTTCTTGATTTATTTCGGTGTTACTAGCAATTACAACATCAATCTTTTTCTTATCTAAGTATTTATTAAGTAGTTTTACGTGATCACTTACACTAAAGCCATCTGTTTCTCCTGGTTGAGTTACAACGTTACATAGATACATTAATGGAGCCTTAGCTTTATTTAGAGCAAGTTTTACTTCTTTACAAATTACGTTAGGTAGGATACTTGTGTATAGGCTTCCCATACTAAAAATAATTAAGTCGGCTGTTTCTAAGGCATCTAATACTTCTTTTAGAACCTTTGGTTCTTCTTTATAATAAATTTTTTCAAATTGACGATTAGCTGCAGTTATTTCTGTTTCACCTTCAACGATATTTCCATCTTTATCTAAACCCATTAGAGTAAGCGATGAGTCTTCTGAGATTGGAAGAACTCTTTGTTTAACATCTAAAAGTTTGCTTAGGCTTGAAATTGAATCTTTTAGGGAGCCAGTTATATCTAACATAGCAGTTAAAATTAAATTTCCTAGAGCATGACCATCTAGGTCACTTGATGTATTAAATCTATATTCCATCATATCTTTGATTGGTTTATCAATATTTGATAAAGATGTAATAACTTTTCTAATATCGCCTACGGCTGGAGTATTAAATTCTTTACGAAGTTTTCCAGTAGAGCGTCCATTATCAGAAACTGTAATTACTGCTGTTATGTCTAGTGGAAAATCTTTTAAACCTTTTAATAAATAGGATATTCCAGTTCCACCACCTAAAACAACAACTTTTTTATACATAGCGATCACCTCTTTTTTTATAATATTTGATAAGGCCTTCATTTTCTTCTTTCGGAGTAAGATCTTCCGTGTATAACCTTTGATTTTCATCAGTACTTTTTTTAACGTTATAGAAGAATAATATTATTCCTGTAATAATAAATAGTATTGACACTAGTTGTGCGATTTTTATCGATCCAAGCATTAGCGAATCTGTTCTTAATCCTTCAATTATAAGTCGTGCAATTCCATACCAAACTAAATAAAATCCTGTTAATTGTCCTCTTTTTAGATATTTATATTTTCTAATTATTAAAAGTGCTAAGAAACCAGAGGCGCACCAAATTGATTCATAAAAGAAGGTTGGTTGACGATATTCACCTAAGATATACATTCCATTAATAATAAACTTGGGAATTCCTTGATTGTATAAAGTTTCAGCGGTTGTTATGTTGCCGTAGGCTTCGCCATTAAAGAAGTTACCCCAACGGCCAATTGCTTGTCCTATTATTAAACCTACTACAATAATATCTAATATTTGAAGAAGATTTACTTTATTCTTTTTACAATAATATATTATGAATATAAGAGCAGCAAAGATACCACCATGAATTGCTAGACCGCCATTCCATACTGCCAGTATTTCAATAGGATTTTTTACATAGTAAGGAATGTTAAAAAGAACATAATATAATCTAGCGCCTACTAAGCCAATAATTATTGAATCACATATTAAGTTTATTAAGAAATCTTCATTAATTTTTCTTTTCTTTGACTCAGCAAAAACAACTACACTTCCTATTAATAGACCTAAAAAGATAAATATTGAATACCAATATATTTGAATTGGTCCAAAATTAATTGCTACTTTGTCCATATTTTTTAACCTTCTTTATAATTTTTTTTATTATTCCTTCTACCATAACATTCATTATTGATAAAAGAATAGCAATAAGTAATGCAATCATGAAATTGTGTAAATCGAAGTGTTTTCCTAATATCCAATCAGTTAGTTTTAAAATAAACAAGTTTATAAATGGATAAAACAAACCTAAAGTAATACCTGTTATTGGAATAGTTAAAGTTACTAAAATTGGTTTTACTGTTTGATTTAGAATATAAATGATTAAAACAATTAACATTGAATATAGATAAAAGTGGTTTGAATCAACTTGCATACTGGTAAATAGTTTACTTATTAGTATGAAAACAAGAGTATATCCTGCCATATATAGTAACCATTCAATAAATTTATTTAGTCTGATTACATCTTTTTCTTTTATGATTAAGTGCATTTTTTCACCTCTTATAGTAGTTTACTTAAAAATTGTCCGGTATATGACTCTTTTACTTTTGCTACTTCTTCTGGTGTTCCGGTTGCGACTATTTTTCCACCTTCATCTCCACCTTCTGGGCCAAGGTCAATTATATAATCAGCAACTTTAATTACATCTAAGTTGTGTTCAATTACTACTACTGTATCATTATTATCTACTATTTTTTGTAAAATTGCAAGTAAACGCTTTATGTCATCTGTATGAAGACCAGTTGTTGGTTCATCTAGGACAAATAGGGATTTTCCAGTAGCTTTCTTTTGAAGCTCCTTAGCTAATTTAACACGTTCAGCTTCTCCACCAGATAAAGTTGGTGCGCTTTGACCTAATTTAATATATCCTAATCCAACATCTTCTAATACTTGTAACTTGTTCTTAATTTTTGGAATATTGTCAAAGAATTTAAGAGCTTCGGATACACGCATTTCTAATACTTCAGCTATATTTTTTTCCTTATACTTTATGTTTAGCGTTTCTCTATTGTATCTAGTTCCGTGACAAACTTCACATGGAACATAAACATCAGGTAGAAAATGCATTTCTATTTTCTTTACTCCATCACCACGACAGGCTTCGCAGCGACCTCCTTTGACATTAAATGAAAAGCGATTTTTCTCATATCCATACATCTTGGCTTCTTTTGTTGTGGTAAAAAGGGTTCTAATATCATCAAAGACACCAGTATATGTAGCTGGATTAGAACGGGGAGTACGTCCTATTGGGTTTTGAGAAATTGCGACTAGTTTATCTATATTATCAATACCTAATATCTTTTCACATTTTCCTGGCTTTTCTTTAGATTGATATAATTTATTAGCAACTGTCTTACATAGTATTTCATTTATTAAACTACTCTTTCCACTTCCAGAGACACCAGTTATACAAGTAAGGGTTCCAAGTGGAATATTTACATCAATATTTTTTAAATTATGTTCACTGGCTTTTCTTATTTTTAAATATTTTCCAGTGCCTTTTCTTCTCTTTTCTGGTATTTCTATCCTTTTTTTGCCACTTAAATATTGCCCTGTAATACTGTTTTCGATTTGCATTACTTCTTCTGGGGTTCCTTGAGCAACAATTTTTCCACCGGCATCTCCAGCACCTGGTCCAATGTCAACAAGATAATCACAAGCTAGCATTGTATCAGTATCATGTTCGACAACAATTAAAGTATTTCCTAAGTCGCGCATTTCCTTCATTGAATTTATTAACTTTTCATTATCTCTTTGGTGAAGACCTATACTTGGTTCATCTAAAACATAAAGAACGCCAGTTAGATGTGAGCCAATTTGGGTTGCAAGACGAATACGTTGAGCTTCTCCACCTGATAAAGTTCCAGCACTTCTATTTAAAGTCAAATAACCTAATCCAACATTTGACAAAAATTCCAGACGGTCATTAATTTCTTTTAAAACTAAGTTTGCTATTTGTTTTTGTTCTTCTGATAATGTTAGATTTGAGAAGAACTTTAATAATTCTTTAATACTCATACAAGTAACTTCATAAATATTCTTGTTAGATATTTTTACTGATAATACTTCATCTTTTAGTCTAGCTCCATGACAAGTTTCACATTCATATTCAACCATGTAATTTTCTAGCCATTCTCTAATCCAAGTAGAACTTGTTTCCATATATCTTCTTTGAAGATTATCTATAATTCCTTCATAATAATCAACTGAGTTCATAGTATTTCCAGACTTAGTCATAATACTAAACTTAATTAATTCATCAGAACCATGTAAAACTATTTGCTGTTCTTTTTTAGTCAATTTATTGAATGGTTTATTCATATCTATTTTATAGTGCTTGCAAGCACATTCTAATTTTTTATAATAAATTCCTTCTTGATCATCACTTAAGGTAGTAATACAGCCTTCATTGATACTTAAATTTTTATTAGAAATAACTAAATCTTCATCAATTTGCAATTTCATACCTAAACCTTTACAGTCAGGGCATGCACCGAATGGGGCATTAAAACTAAAGATTCTTGGTTCTAGTTCAGGAAGAGAAAATTCACAATATGGGCAAGCAAATTTTTCTGATAATGTTAGCTCTTTTTTATTTTCTCCAAGTATTTGGATTATGACTTTACCGTCTGATAACTTAGTTGCAGATTCAATTGCTTCAAAAATACGGCTTCTTGAATCTTCTTTTAAAACTATTCTATCGATTACAACATCTATTTTATCTTTTTTATTTTTGTCTAGTTCGATGTCATCACTTAAATCATACATTTCTCCATTGACACGAACCCTTATATATCCTTCTTTGCGCAGTCTTTCTAAAGTATCTTTATGAGTTCCTTTTTCTCCATCTACTACTGGAGATAAAATTATTATTTTAGTACCTTTAGGATATTCTAGAACTTTACTAGTCATCTCTTCAACACTTTGACTAGATATTGGGATGTTGTGAGCTGGACAATATGGCACTCCAACTCTGGCAAAAAGAAGTCTTAAGTAATCATAAATTTCTGTTACGGTTCCAACTGTTGAACGAGGATTATTGGAAGTTGTCTTTTGGTCAATACTAATAGCTGGAGATAATCCTTCAATACTATCAACATCTGGCTTTTCAGAATTTCCTAAAAATTGTCGAGCATAGGCAGATAAACTTTCAACATATCGCCTTTGTCCTTCAGCATAGATAGTATCAAAAGCTAAACTACTTTTACCACTCCCAGATAAGCCAGTCATTACAATAAGTTTATTTTTAGGTAACTCAATATTTATATTTTTTAAATTATTTTCTCTAGCACCTTTTACAATTATTTTATCCATGTCAATCACCTGCTACATATTATAGCATACTTTTTTATTTTTTTATGAAATTTAAATTGGATTTTTTTGGTTAATAGAAAACCACTAAAACGTATTAGTTTAGTGGTGGGTTATTTTAATTTATAAGTACATGACTTACATAATTTTTCACATGGTTTACGGTCTTGAAATGACTTCTTAAGATTTTGATAACGCTCAGTTTTTATTATTGTATCTAAACTTTCTTTACATATATTTCCTAATTCAATGATGCCATTACTATCTAGACAACAAGGTACAACTGTTCCATCAACTAAAATAGCGAGATGAGTTTTAAGAGCATGACAATATCCACAAGTATTATTATTTGTTATACTAGGCCAAGCAAATTCATTATCTTTATCCACATAAATTGTTGAAGAAATTTTTGTGTTTTTTTCGGTTAATAGTTTTTCCACAATTTCTGGGGATAATTTGTAATATAAAATAATTTTTTCCACTATATCTGTTGATTTTTTATCTAATTTACCATCTTTTAAAGTCCATAAACGATAAATAATAGTGGTATCTCTTGATAACTTTTCAACATTCGTAAAAATATCAGTTAAATAGTTAGGATTAGATTGCTCACAATGAAGAGAAAAATTAATTTTGCGAAGAGCCTTACAATCAATAAATTTATTAACAAGTTTAGGAAACAATGTGCCATTAGTAGTAAGGTTAACTTTTAGATTATATTTTTCGGCTAGTTTTAAGAAGTCGTAAAGATTTGGATGTAATAATGGTTCTCCTTTTACATGTAGATAAATGTAGTCAGTCTTTGGAGCAACTTCTGCTAAAATATGTTCAAATTCGGAAATTGTCATAAAATGTCTAGGTTTAGTAACTGGACTACAAAAACTACATTGTAAATTACAATTATTAGTTATTTCTATGTAGATTTTTTTAAACATCTTCTTCATCAGTATATACCACGCAGGTTAAATTTAATCCTGGTCTTTCGGCTAAATTGGAATAGTAATTAAGATTTTCGGTTGTGTCCTTTGAATCAAAATAAATATAATGTGGATCAACTATTTCATAGAGTAACTGATTATAAATAGCGTATCTTATATCTAAATAGTATTTGCCTCTTTTCTTAAGATATGTGTCCTTCCAAATCCCAAGTTCTGTTAACTTATCGAGTGAATCTAGGCAATAATTTTCTTTTGAAGGGCAAGCTGTTATATAGAAAGTCATTTCAAAGGGAGCAGCATTAGTTTCCTTTATTAAAGCCTCAATTAGTTCGTGGACAATATTATTATTTATATTTTCAATTGTTCCTAAAGCAATTGCACAGGTATTATTAAAACTTGCTATAATTACGGGATTATCATTTGTTTCAACTAAAACCGCTACGTCTTTAGTGGTTCCTTTTAAAATTAGAATTTGTTCTTTTACTTTTTTAGTTGTTTCTGTAACAGTGCGAGCTTTTAATTCTTTATTTTTAGTAGATAGAACAACATAGTTTTTTATAGGAAAGCCTGTTTTTTTCAAGAATCGATTAATATTGGCATCATATAGTAAATTTATTTCTTTAGTTGTTAAATTGGGATAATACTTTTTTTCTTTGGTAAAGTTTCCATCTTTTATAGTGGTGGAAAAAACATTTAATTTCATTTTGAACTCCTTATTATTGAGATTTTAATTCGAATAAGATATCACGTAATTCCATAGCTCGTTCGAAATCAAGATTCTTGGCAGCTTCACGCATTTCTTGTTCTATGTTTTCAACAAGAATTGCTTGTTCTTTCTTAGTTAGTTTCTTAGTTTTCTTAGTTCCTTTTTCTGTATCAATATTACTAATGACATCTCTTATTTCTTTAATAATTGTTTTAGGAACTATACCATGTTCTTGGTTATATTTTTCTTGGATAGAACGACGTCTAGCCGTTTCATCGATAGCACTTTTCATTGAGTCAGTTATTTTATCACCATACATAATTACATGACCGTTAGCATTTCTTGCACAACGTCCAATCGTCTGAATTAAGCTTCTTGTACTTCTTAAGAATCCTTCTTTATCAGCATCTAAGATAGCGATTAGAGATACTTCTGGGATATCGATGCCTTCTCTTAGAAGGTTTATTCCGACAACAACATCGTATTTACCAGTACGTAGATCGTGAATTATTTGCATTCTTTCAAGAGTTTTTACTTCAGAATGAAGATAGGCAACTTTAATATCTAATTCTTTTAAGTAATTAGTTAATTCTTCAGCCATGCGAATTGTTAAAGTAGTGACTAAGGTACGTTCTTTCTTTTCAATGCGTTCTTTAATTTCACTCACTAGGTCATCTATTTGCCCTTCAGTTTTACGAACTTCAATAGTAGGATCCAACAAGCCAGTTGGCCTAATTATCTGTTCAGCATACTCATTGTTAGTGTGTTCTAGTTCTAATTCTCCTGGTGTTGCGGATACATAGATTACTTGATGTATTTTACTTTCAAATTCTTCATATTTTAAAGGTCGATTATCTAGGGCACTAGGAAGACGAAAACCATACTCAACTAGATTCATCTTTCTAGCTCTATCGCCGTTATACATTCCTCGAACTTGGGGAAGTGTAACATGTGATTCATCAACAATTAATAAGTAATCATCGCCAAAGAAGTCCATTAAAGTGGTAGGAGTTTCACCTTTTTTACGACCAGCCATTGGAGCAGAATAGTTTTCAATTCCAGAACAGAAGCCAGTCTCCTCTAACATTTCAAGGTCATAATTTGTTCTCTGCTCTAGGCGCTCAGCAGCTAAAAGTTTATTATTTTCTTTTAGTTCAGCTAGACGTTCTTGTAATTCTTCTTTTATTCTTACAATTGCAGCTTTTAATTTATCATCACTAACAACGAAATGGCTAGCTGGAAAAATACTGATATTTTTTTTGTTACTTATAATGGCACCGGTTAAAGTATCTATTTCACTTATACGATCAATTTCTTCATCAAAAAATTCTATTCTATAACCAGTTGTCTTTTGGTTGACGGGAATAATTTCTAAGACGTCTCCTCGTACTCTAAAAGTACCACGTTTAAAATCAAGGTCATTTCGCTCATAAAGCATTTCAACTAATTTTGTTAAGACTTTGTTACGATCAACTTTATCATTAACACTTAAAGTTAACATCTTATTTTTATATTCTTCTACTTCTCCAATACCATAAATACAAGAAACACTGGCAACGACGATAACATCTTTTCTAGATAGCAAAGCACTCGTGGCAGAATGGCGAAGTTCATCGATTTCATCATTAATTGATGAGTCTTTTTCAATATAAGTATCAGTAGATGGTACATAAGCTTCTGGCTGATAGTAATCATAATATGAGACAAAGTATTCTACTCGGTTGTTTGGAAACAACTCTTTAAGTTCTGAATAAAGCTGTCCAGCTAGGGTTTTGTTATGAGCTAAAACTAGAGTTGGTTTATTAACTTCTTTGATAACATTGGCAATAGTAAAAGTTTTTCCAGTTCCCGTTGCCCCTAGTAAAACCTGCTCTTTCTTGCCTTCTTTAATACCTTGAACTAACTTTTCTATAGCTTGTGGTTGGTCTCCACTTGGTTTATATTTTGATACTAATTCAAACATTTTTATCATCATCTCCTACTGTTATTATGATTATTATTAATCCAATAATTCAGATAATTTTTCTTTTGAATATTCTTTAAAATAGATTATAAATACTCTTACACGAATAAAAGTCACAAACTTGCTTGTTAATATTAAATAATATAATTTAGGTAATTTCATTATCATATTTTAACATTTTAAGCATTAGAAAACAAGGAGTCTTATTTTTTACATTATGTTTGTAATTTGCAATTATTTTAAAAAATAAAGCCTTAACTTCTTATTGAAATTAAGACCTGATTGTTTTTTATGTACTTATTTATCGTGTTTTTCCTTTTTCTTTATCTTGACTATTAAGAGATTCCTTTATTCTTTATTCAGTAATTGTAGCATTAATGCCTTTAATTATATTAAAAACGAATATTTAGTATTAAATCAAATACAAATTATTGTGCATTCCTATTTAATATAGTCCGGCATTATTTAAACAATCTGAATTATGGGAACTGCTTTCATTTACACAAGCATCAAATTTTCGAACAGCGTTGGAATAAGAAAAGTTTTTGATATCACCATTAAGATTAAAAAGAGCTTTTCGTCCAAGTTCTTCGGTTACCGACATACTTATAGCTTCAACATCACCAAATATATAGAAATTACCATCTACTTCAATTACTTGAATATATACAGAATAACGGAAATTACCTGATTCTGAAAATTCAGAATCCCCGTCAGGAAGACTACAATTATCATAAGAACAATATTTAATTGTTGCTTCGTATGTATAAGTATTATAGTCACTATTAGGACGTATATCGTGAGAAAAGGTATTTATTGTTATGTCAGATGGTTTGAAAAGAATATTTTTATTATCTAATAAATTGTGTTTTTGATTATATGTTTCAAATGGATGATTGGGAGAATCTTTTGTTTGATCAACCAATTTACTTTCAAGTTCTGGATAGAAAGTATCTAGTTGTAAACCTAAATAAATCTCTTCTTTATTATTCTTAATGGCTTCTATATATTTATCAACCACTTCTGAAGAGGAAAGTCCAATTCCTTGATAAGTATAATTTTGAACTATAGTAGGCTTTTTGGTTACATTTTCAATATATCCTTGATTTACTATTGGGCTAGTAATAATTACACTGATAGCTGTTGTGATTAGAGAACATGTTAAGATAGTTCCATATAGATGCGATTTTATATAAATTATTAAAATAGATTTAACATTATCTTCGACATTACCTTTTAAGTCATCTTTAATATGATTCTTTAAGTAATTTAAGAGAGCATGCTCTTTAATATTTAATTTTTTATGACATTTTTTACATTTTAAATCTGAGGCAAGATTTTTTTCACCGCAATATGTACAATATATTTTATTTCTTCTCATTTTGCACCTCGATAAATATACATTTTTAATTTATTCATATTTTTATTATCTTTAGATTTTATTATGTAATATTCATCGGAAGTATTACTGTTTAAAACAATATTATCAGTATTATTATAGACATTTTTTTCTAGAAGATTATTTTCTTTATCTAAGTGTTCAATTACTATTTCCTGGGAACTTTGTGGTGCATATAAATTTAGTTTTGTTTCATCTTTATTAGTTAAAAGGTAATATTCATTTAATTTTGTATTATATTGAACTTGATACTGAGAGCTTTCTAATATTTTTAAATTGGTTCCATATGATATTAAATTCCAAATACCAATACCTAATACTAGTAAGACTGTTCCTATTTTAAAGAATATATTATTAGTAATTATATTTAAAGTTATGATATCTTTTATTTTATCAAATTTTTCTAAATACCAAACAAAAGTCCCTTTTTTTGCTTCTTCTTGTTCTTCTTTGGAAAAGTGATATCCACAATATTTGCAATAATTAGCCGAATTAATATTTTTCTTTTTACACTTACTACAGTTCATTTTACTTCTCACTTCTTTTTAAAATTGTTTATATATTTATTATAGCATTCTTGATATCTTTTTTGATAAAAATTTATAATAAATATCAAAAAAAGTGCTTATTAGCACTTGTAAAATTTATTATAAAATTTGTAAGCTGAATAGATATCAAACTTACTTGTAACTTCATATGGGGCATGCATAGATAATACTCCAATACCAACATCAACTACTTCTATTCCTTTATCAGCTAGGATATAGGCAATAGTTCCGCCTCCGCCTAAATCAACTTTCCCAAGTTCTGCGACTTGATATTTTATCTCATTCTTCTCTAAAATATTTCTTATGTAGGCCATGTATTCAGCATTAGCATCGCTTGCTCCTGATTTACCTCTAGATCCAGTATATTTATTAATTACTACTCCTCTTCCTATAAATGCAGCATTTGTTGTATCTGAAACAGATTTATATATTGGATCAAATCCAGCATCTACGTCTGCTGATAACATTTTTGAATTATTATATACTTTTTCTAACATATTAAAGTAATTTTCATTTTTCTTATTTAACAATTCAGAAATAAAGTAATCAAATGTTTTTGAAGCCATTCCAGTATTACCCATACTACCGATTTCTTCTTTATCAACAAGGAGACATACAGCTGTTTTACTTGGATTATTTATATCTAGGATTGCTCTTAGAGCTGAGTAACAGCAAACTTTATCATCTTGGCCATATGCAGCGACCATGCTTTCATCAAAACCTAAGCTTCTTGCTCTAAAAGCTGGTACTATTTCAATTTCAGAACTATTAAAATCACTTTCTTTAATATCATATTTTTGATTTAAAATATTTAGAATATTAAGCTTTAGAGAATCACTTGCCTTTTTATCATAGGGAATGCTTCCAATAAGTATATTTAAATCTTCTCCATCGATTGCTTCACTCATTTTTTTATTCATTTGATCTACGGCTAGATGAGGAAGAAGATCAGTTATTGTAAATATTGGATCATCCTCTTTTTCACCAAGTTCTATATTAATTACTTCACCATTTGTTTTAACAATAGCGCCGTGAATAGCTAGTGGGATTGCTGTCCACTGATATTTTTTTATTCCACCATAGTAATGAGTTTTTAAATAGGCAAAGCCATTTTCTTCATATAATGGGTTTGGTTTTAAATCTAGTCTTGGTGAATCTAAATGTCCACCAATTAAATTAAGACCATTCTCAAGTGGTTCTTTTCCTATGATAGATATAAAGATACTTTTATTTCTATTAATATAATATACTTTATCACCGGAATTAATATTGTTTAAAGTATTTAAGTCTTTAAAACCATTTTTATCTAGTATTGATTTAATATTTTTTAAAGTTTCTCTTTCGGTTTTAGATTTATTCATAAAATTCATATAATCTTTTGAAAAATCAAATATTTTTATCTTTTCTTCCTCAGAAATACTAAGCCAGCCTGATTCTTTTTTAGTAAATAATTCTTCTTTTAATTTTTTTGCTTCTGTTCCCATAATTACCTCCAGTACTATTATATCATGATGTAAAGTTTTTATTTATATTTTAATTCATTTATTTCTATAGAAATTCTTTTAATATTTCTACCGATTCTTCTTGCATAACTACAAATTCTTCTATTAGTTTTTTAATATTTTTATTTAGAGGTTTATTATTTAATAATTTTCTTCCTTCAATTATTCCCATATTTGTTCCTTGAATTAATAAGTCAGCATATTTACTATCACTTTTATCATTTATTGTTTTCATTTGAACACCAGACCAAGTCATGGCTTTTTCAACAGTGTTTATTTCATGTGGTTCTTTTTCACTATATTCTTTATATAATTCTTTTACTTTTTGTGATATTATTATATATTCAGCACGTTGTTTTTTTAATTCTTTTTTAAACTTTTTATTTTCAATTTTATCTAATATAAGTTCTATAGCATTTATTCCCATAGTAGTTCCTTTATTTAATTCATCTAAAGCATTTAAATTATCTTGCATTTTATCATCTCCTATAAGTAGTATTTACTTTATGGTTATATTTTATGCAGAAAAAAACTTAGTTTTTTAGACTAAGTTTATAGTTCAAATTGAGAATTATATAGGTCTTTATAGAAACCATTTTGACTCATAAGTTCTTCATGATTACCTTGTTCAATAATATTTCCATCTTTCATAACAAGGATAAGGTCAGCATTCTTAATTGTTGATAATCTATGAGCAATTATGAAAGAAGTTCTTCCTTCTGTTAATTTGTCCATAGCTTTTTGAACTAATTCCTCAGTTCTTGTATCAACATTACTAGTAGCTTCATCTAAAATTAAGAATGGAGCATCTTCGATCATACCACGGGCAATTGTTAGTAATTGCTTTTGTCCTTGACTAACTGTATCATTATCACCAAGTACATAATTTAAATCCCCTGGTAATGTTTTAACGAAGTGATCTACTCCAACAACTCTTAGAGCTTCCCAAATCTCTCTATCTGAGACATCTTCTTTGTTGAAACGAATATTTTCTCTAATGGTTCCATCAAATAGCCATGTATCTTGTAATACCATGATAAATAAATCATGAATATTTTCTCTAGTTAATTCACTTGTTGGGATACCATCAATTAAAATTTGACCATCATTAATATCATAAAATTTCATTAATAAGTTTACCATTGTTGTCTTACCTGCACCAGTTGGGCCAACTATAGCAATTTTTTGTCCTGGTTTTACTTTTACACTGAAGTTCTTAATAATAGTTCTTCCTGGATTATAACCAAATTTAACATTTTTAAATTCTATTTCACCTTTTACTTTAGATCTTTTTAAATGTCTTTTAATTTCACTTTGATTATTCATTTCCTTTTCATCTAAAAATTCAAATACTCTTTCAGAAGCTGCTGCAGTTGACTGAAGACTACTCATAGCTTGAGCTATTTGACTTAAGGGATTAGTGAACAATCTAACATAAATCATAAATGCTACTATTACACCAAAAGAAATAACATTATTCATTGTTAGAAGAGCACCAACAATACATACCATAACATAACCAAAGTTTCCAACAAAGGCCATAATTGGATGCATTAATCCAGATAAAAATTGACTTTTACGATTGGCATTATATAATTTATTGTTTAACTCTTGAAATTTATCAAATGCTTCTTCTGTACCGTTATAGGCTTTTACAACGTTAAGTCCAGAATACATCTCTTCAATATAACCATTCATATTACCTAATTCAATTTGTCGTTCATTAAAGTATCTTTGGGATTTATTTAGAATAATAAACATTAAAGAAAAACCTACTATGCTTGATAATATTGCTGTAATAGCCATAATCCAGTTTGTTATAAACATCATTAATATAGAACCTGCAAATAATGTTACGCTTGTTACTATTGTTGACAAACTATTATTTAGGTTTTGAGCTACTGTATCAACGTCATTAGTTAAGCGTGATAAGACATCACCTGTTTCATGAGTATCAAAATACTTAAGTGGTAGTTTATTAATTTTCTTACTAATTTTATCTCTTAGCTTATTGGCAAATTTATTTGAAACAGTAGTTAATGAATATGATTGGATATAACTGAATAAAGTACTAATCAAATAAATTGTAGCCATGAAAATAGCAAGTTTTTTTATGGCATCCATATCTATTTTGGGAGCAACTAACTTGTAAATTGATTTTGGCATTTTATCAAGTAAAGCTAGGGATTTTTCAGTACCTTTTTTATCTCCCATTTGACTAGATAATCTTAGAGCTATTATTTGATCTTCAGCAGTGATCTTTGTATTATCAATTTTAATATCGTCAATTAAGTAAGCTAGAACTTTATCTGGTAGAGAAAACATTAACTTAATGCTTTCTTCTTTACTTGTTACTGTTTGCATTTTACTTAGCGTTTCACGTACTGTTACTAATTCACTCTCAGTTAATTTAACTTCTGTAAATACTTTTGGTAGTTTATTTTGAGTGTCTGAGTTGCTAAAATTTTCAGTAATTTTTTCACTAATTTCTTGTAATTTTTCAGTATTTGGAACTAAGCCATCTCCAATTATATTGGCAAAATCAGATAATTTATTTGGGGCAATTAGAGATAATATTGCACTTATCATGGCTAGTACTAATGATACTATCATAATGTATTTCCATGGATTTAAATTCTTAAGTAGTCTTTTCATTGATCCTTTAAAGTCTTTTGACTTTTCTTGGATTCTTCTGCTTCCAGGTCTAGGCATTGTCTAACTCCTCCTTTGAAAGTTGTGATAAAGCAATTTCTTTATACACTTCACATGTTTTTAATAGTTCTTTATGAGTTCCTACTCCAACGCAAGTTCCTTCATTTAAAACAACAATTTTGTCAGCATTTATGATTGTTCCGATTCTTTGAGCTACTATCATATTAGTTGCTTCATTGGTATATTTTTTTAATTCTTTTCTTAAAGTTGCATCAGTTTTGTAATCAAGCGCTGAGAAAGAATCATCAAAAATGTAGATTTCTGGATCACGCGCAATAGCACGAGCAATTGCTAGCCTTTGTTTTTGACCTCCAGATATATTAGTTCCACCACTGGCAATATGAGCATTATATTCTCCATCCATTTGTTCAACAAAGTCAGTTCCTTGAGCAATTTTAATTGCTTCTTTTACTTTGGTAAGGGGAATATCGCCTTTACCATTATCTCCATAGGCAACATTATCTTCAACTGTTCCTGTGAACATAACAGCTTTTTGTGGTACATAACCTAATTTATTATGTAGAGCTTCACTAGTATAATCTTTAACATTAACTCCATCAATTAAAACTTCTCCTTCAGTTGCATCATAGAATCTTGGAACTAAGTTAATTAATGTAGATTTACCACTACCAGTTGAGCCAATAAAAGCAATTGTTTCCCCTTTATTGACTTTAAATGAAATGTTTTTTAAAACATATTCATCAGCATCAGGATATTTAAATGAGACATTTTTAAATTCAACTGTACCTGTTTCTTTAGTTTTTCCATCAAATGTGCCTTCTATAACACTTATTTTTTCATCTATAACCTCATTTATACGTTTGGCAGAAATCTCCGCACGTGGTAACATCATAAAAATCATTGCTAACATTAAAAATGAAATAATAACTTGCATTCCATAACTTGAGAAGACAACCATATTACTAAATAATGTTATCTTATCTAACATACCGGCCTTTTGGATTAGATTGGCACCAATGATATAAATTCCTAAAGTCAATGCTTGCATTACTAAGTTCATTATTGGGCTCATTATTGCAAAGCATCTTTGATTAAACAATTGCGTTTCGGTTAATTCATCATTAACATTTTTAAATTTATTTGTTTGATAGTTTTCAGCATTAAAGGCTCTAATAACTCTAATGCCGGATAGGTTTTCTCTTGTTACGCCATTTATTTTATCAATAAGTTTTTGAACTTTTTCAAATCTAGGTAAAACAATAATCATTAAAGCCGCAACTACAAATAGAACTATTGCAACACACACAGCAGTTAGAATTGACCATTCAAAGCCTTTATTTAGAATCTTAAATACAGCACATACTGCCATAATTGGGGCTTTAATCATAGCTTGTAATCCTAAACTGATTAACATTTCAATTTGAGTAACATCATTCGTTGTTCTAGTAATTAAACTACTTGTTGAAAACTTTTTAATTTCGGCAAGCCCCATATTTTCAACTTTTTCAAATACTTTTTTTCTTAATGTAGCAGAAAAACTAGATGCTACTTTTGAAGCAAAATAACCAACAATAATTAAACTCAATAAGCTGGCAAAAGCACACCCTACCATGTAAGCACCTTGCTCTAAGATATTAATCATTTGACTTCCTTCAGTTTGAACAAGTCTTGTGATTGCACTCATATAATCTGGAATCCTTAATTCTAACCAGACATTTAATGAAACTAAGACTATACAAATTAAAGCATAGACAATTTCTTTTTTTGTCAAATTTTTAAATAATTTAATCATTTAAGCCTCCTTGTTTATTATATTTGTTTTTTATATTTTCTTGCATTTTTTTTAATGTTAATGAAAACGCTAATAATTCTTCTTCAGAGATGTTTTTAGTAATTATATTTTCAATATTAGTAATCTTTTCTTTTAATTTTTCTTGTCTTTTTATATCTAGTTTAGATAATACTATTTTTTTAGATCTTGAATCATAAGGGTTTTTTTCTCTTTTAATTAAGCCTTTACTCTCCATTGTTGTTAAAACTTCTGATACAGTTGCTCTTGTTAAATTAAGAGTTTTTTCTATATCTTTTTGAAAGATATCTTTCCCTTTATTTTCAAATAAGTATTCTATTATTCTAGCTTGAGTAACTGTTGGTGGTCTAAGTTTATTTTCAGCTGTGGTGAATAATAGCCTTATTACTGTAATTTCAAAATCTTTTAATTGACAATAAATACCTTTGTTCATATCTTCACTCTTATATTTTTTCTTTCTTAGCTTGTTCATTAAGCACATACGATATTAATACTTTTTTTATATTTTGTCAATTGCCTAACAATTTTATTTTTACATACAAAAAGAAAAGTAAAAGTACTTTTCCCAGACTGTTGACAAACCCCTAGATTTTTTTCTAAGGATTTCTTATACGTAAATTTTTTGAAATAATTTTTGAATATTTATGATATTTTCTATAAAATTTATAATTTTGGTT